>CAKMZG010000203.1:237-3219 GCA_929200335.1 uncultured Alphaproteobacteria bacterium
ATAACCAAATTACCAAAGCCTTCCACATCACTGCCAGAATAAATAACTGTTCCGCCTTCAGCAGCTTTAACTGGTGTGCCTTCTGGTAGAGAAATATCAATACCTTCATTAGCAGCACCATTTACAGATTGACCAAATTTAGCGATCACACGCCCTTGAGCAGGCCAACGGAAAGATGAAATATTTGCAGCTTGCTTAGCAGCGCTATCGCTTTGGGCTGATGGCGTTGCAGGAAGCGATGCTACTTGCGTTTGTTTTGGTGCCACTTGCACTTGGCTTGTGGCAGGCGCCAATTGCTGGCCACTATTACTAGGCGCTTTATACTGCACTGAGCTGCCAGCATTTACAGAATGATCAATTGGCTTAACTGTTGCAGCGCGCACATCATCTAGTTTTTGTGTTGTTTGTGTTTGCACCTGTTGAACAGGTTGCGCTACTTGTTGCACCTGTTGAGTAGTTTGTTGATCAATACGTTGCAGCGGCTGGCTTTGAACCTGCGCATAAGCATCATTTGATGCTTGGGGCTTTATATATTGCGGCTGCGTATTTATGGCTTGCATTGAACGGCCGGCAACAGCTTGACCACTACCTACCTGCCCAACTGGCACATCACCAGGATAGGATTGCTGCGCACCAAAAGTTTGCTGTTGAGCAGTGCTATTGGTGTAAAATTGATCACCAGCGACACGTTCCAAATTAGAGCTACAGCCACTTGCTGCCAGCATTAAGAGAGAGACCAAACTAACATTACTAAGTAGATTTTTGCGAATACACATTACATTTTCCCGCATGATTGGTTACTTTTATGAGCGCTGAAAATCCCATACAACTCAAAACTAAAAATCACATTAAATGAATTAAACACACTTAACCTTAACGTTGGGTTAAGGAATTGATTATTTTTTTATATTTGTGGATTATTAAGCGATTCGCCTTATATGGCTAACTCTGAATGCGCTGGTAACCTTAGCTAAAACTATAATAAAGCAAATTTTAACTATATGGCCTTAGCAACACCAGCTATGAGAGGATGAAAGCGCCCTTTATAAAGTGGATATCTTTCAAAGCGCGAACCAACCTTCTCAAAAATTGTGACCTCTTGCTCACAAAAAGGCTCACCTATTGCACAGATCAACATTCCTCCAGAACCAAGGCTGTCTAAAAATGCTTTTGGTTGCTCTGGCAAGGCACCATTGACGAATATCCGCTCAAAAAGCATGGGAACTGCACGACCATCCTTTGATAGGCCGCTACAACCATCCCCGACTTCCAAAATAGCATTTTGAATTTGCAGCCGTTCTAAGCGTAATGCAGCTTGATTTGATAGGGTTCTAAAACGCTCAAGACTAACCACCCGTTTGCTCAACAATGCCAGTAAAGCCGTTTGATAGCCTGTCCCCGTCCCTATTTCTAACACGCTTTGGTTCTTGGTTACCTTCATGGCATCAACCCAACGGATGATGTGATCAACACCAGTCATAACTTGCCCACACTCAATAGGAAGAGATTGTTCGATATATGAAAAATCGCGATATTGAGGAGGAACAAAATCTTGTCGAGGGATTTGCTCAACACTTTTTAAAAGCCCAGGATCATTAATTCCAAGTCCGCGTAATCGCAGCAAAAGACGAGCGAACCCTTCTTGCATGGCAAATTCAGAATCCCGATGACTTTGAGTTGACTTCATTGATGTAAAGAGCCCTTAATTTCAACAACGACTGGTGCTTTGGAATCACCAATCCAATGTATTAAGCATGCTCACAACTTTACTATCTGTCAAATTCATTTGTAATGGTGTTACAGCAATTTTATTGTTATCAATGGCCGCGATATCAGAACCCGGCTGACCTTCTGTTGGCTCACCATCAAAAACGACCCAATAATAGGGGCGCCCTCGCCCATCGTGGCGTTTTTCCATTTTCAATGCATGCTCAAATTTCCCTTGGGTAGCAATTTCAACACCTGTTACAGATTCAGCGCTACATCGCGGAAAGTTCACATTAAAATAAGTACTAATCGGCGCATCTAACGTGAGCAACTTACGAATGACATCAGGGGCATGCTGTACAGCCGTATCCCATGGCACATCACGTTTACCACCATAGAAATATGCTTGAGATAGCGCAATCGAGCGAATACCCAAATGCATTCCTTCCATAGCGCCCGCAACTGTGCCTGAATAATTTACATAATCACCAATATTCGTTCCAGAGTTTACACCAGATAAAATTAAATCGGGTTTCTCATCCATCAATTCACGCACTGCCATGATGACGCAATCAGCGGGCGTGCCTGTAACCGAATAACGTTTCTCATCATGCTTTGTTACCCGCATTGGATGGTTCATGGTAATTGCATGAGCCATACCGCTTTGGTCTTCTTGAGGTGCAACCACCCATACATCATCAGAAAGCACTTGCGCTATTTTGATCATGGCTTCCATGCCATCATCAAAAAATCCGTCGTCATTTGTCAATAAGATACGCAACAGCTTTCTCCTTCATCCTAGAAATAGGAATCGTTTTAAATTTATAAAATTAGAAGGCAATCGACGTTATTTAGTAATAACTTCTAGCCCACCCATATATGGCTTTAACACATCTGGAACCACGATTGTACCATCTTCTTGCTGATAGTTTTCCATCACCGCAATCAAGGCACGGCCAACCGCAACGCCTGAACCATTCAACGTATGGCAATATTGCAATTGTTTTTCACCTTCAATGCGATAACGCGCATTCATGCGGCGTGCTTGAAAATCATCACAAACAGAACAGCTTGAAATTTCACGATAAGCATTTTGGCCGGGCAACCAAACTTCAATGTCATAAGTTTTACGGGCTGAGAAACCCATATCTCCCGTGCAAAGAGTGACAACACGGTAATGTAGCCCAAGACCTTTTAAGATTGCCTCGGCACATGACAACATACGTTCAAGCTCTTCGCCTGATTTGTCTTTTTCAGTAATAGAGACCAATTCAG
>CAKMZG010000203.1:3229-4144 GCA_929200335.1 uncultured Alphaproteobacteria bacterium
CGTTCATGCTCTGCATCACTGTCATCCGGATGGGTTACAGACACCATCTCAACTTTATAAAATTGATGCTGGCGCAACATACCACGGGTATCACGACCAGCAGAACCCGCCTCACTTCTAAAACAAGGAGTGAGCGCTGTTAAACGCACAGGCAAATCAGCCGCATTTAGAGTGCTTTCACGCACCGTATTTGTAAGCGGCACTTCAGCAGTTGGGATGAGCCAACGCCCTTCTTCCGTTTTAAATAGATCTTCTGCAAATTTTGGCAATTGGCCTGTACCATAGAGCACTTCATCACGCACCAAAAGCGGCACCTGCATTTCTTCATATCCATGCTCTGTTGTGTGCATATCCAGCATATATTGGCCAAGCGCACGCTCAAGCCTTGCCAATTGACCACGCAGCGTTACAAAGCGAGAGCCTGCAAGTTTTGCAGCAACTTCAAAATCCATCAGCCCCAGATTTTCGCCTAAATCATAATGCTCTTTAGGCTCAAAATTTAATTGAGGCTTTTCACCGTGCTGATGGGTTTCTACATTATCTGCCTCATCATCACCAAGTGGTACACCATCCATAGGCATATTTGGTAATTGCGATAGAGCCGTTTCAAGGGTGTCCGTTAGCTTACGCTCTTCTTCCTCGCCAGATTGGATAAAACTTTTAATTTCAGCCACTTCTGAAATGGCTTTTTGAGCTGCTTCTTCATCACCAGAAGCTTTAGCCTGACCTATGGCTTTAGAGGCTGCATTGCGCTTTTCCTGCGCCTCTTGCAATTTGGTCACATGCGCCCGTCTAGCATCATCCATAGCAATCAGATTTTCGCTCATTGGCGGATGCTTGCGCATGGATAACTTCTCATCAAACAGGTTAGAATTTTCTCTTATCCATTTGATATCAAACCTTTTATCCCCATAT
>CAKMZG010000204.1 GCA_929200335.1 uncultured Alphaproteobacteria bacterium
CTATGGTTTAGATAATTTACGTTTTTTAAAACCGGTCACACCTGAGACTAACATAAGGGTTGAATTAACAGTTAAGGAAAAGGCTTCGAGAAATGAAAAATATGGGGAAGTACGTTGGCAAGTTCTAAAGGAGATATCGATTTAGCGCGTGTAGCGTTAATGTGTTAGCTTAAGAACTTAAGTTGTTTCGTGCGACATAACCACAGTAGTTTATAAATACTTTTAATCAGCCACTATATTATTTTTGAATGGCCTTTATTTGTAAATCAAGGCCATCTTCAATGTGTTTGGCAAAGGTTTCCATTACTTGGCTGGTGTCACCTGTAGCAATTACATCTACTAATTCCATATGATGACCGAGTGATTTTGGTAAATCTACTTTTTCAATAGCGGAGAACATTCTGTATGAAGAAGAGCGGCTCCAAATATTATCAAAGGTTTCTAAAAGATAACGGTTTTGACTTAAGTTAACTACTGCACGGTGGATGTTGAGGTTTGCATTAAAATAAGCCTCAACTGTATGAGTTGTGATATCTTCCTCTGTTTCAATAATTTTTCGTAATTTTTTAATGTCATTTTCATCATCATTTATGGTGACAATACGTGCTGCTTGTCCTTCTATAGCGGTACGTAATTGATAAAGTTCTTTAATTTCCCGCTCGTCCATTTGATGAATAACAAATCCACCTCGTTTTGAGACGCGTAAAATACCTTCTTGCTCTAAACGTAAGAGAGCTTCGCGAACTGGAGTCCGACTGATTTGCATATCAGCTGCGATCTTTTCTTGCACCAAACGTTCGTCAGAATCAATTTTATCTAAATTGATGGCCTCTAGCAATTGATGATAAACCTGATCTGCTAGGCGTGGGCGTTCAGTTTTAATTTGTTTTAACTTCAATGTCAGCTCCTGCTTAATTGCTTTACTCATTTCATATATAAGAACATTAAAAAAATACACAAGTGCCCATTTTCCTCTTGCGGGCTAGATGAATACTGTATACAGTATACAAAATAATCTTATAGGCAAGAGGAATTTTAAATATGTGTGGAATTGCTGGCAGAATACTTCAAGCGCCGGGTAAAGTTGGGCGCGATCTCGTAGAGCTGATGGATGCCCAAGAACATAGAGGTGCAGATAGTACGGGCTTTGCTATCTATGGTATTCCTATCGATGAGGGCTATATTTTACGTGGTATGGGATTTAATAAGGTAAATCTGGATAAGGATATGGCTGAATTTCATGCTATCTTAAAAGAGCACGACTCAGATTTTCTAGAAGAGCCTAAATTTATTCAAGATGATAATGCCCATTATTGTACGCGGATGGTGATTAAGGATCCTAAAGATTTATCCCGATGGGTTATGGATATTGATAATATTTCTGACCGTTTTGAGGTGCAATCATGTGGGCGTTCATTAGAAATAGTTAAAGATATTGGGTCATCTGAAGAGGTTGCACAAAAACATGGTGTGCGTGATATGATTGGCACACATGGGTTGGGTCATGCCCGCTTGGCGACAGAGAGTTCCGTATTGCCCAATGCGAGCCATCCTTTTTGGGCTAGGCCATTTTCTGATGTTGCTATTGTGCATAATGGTCAGATTACGGATTATTATACTTGGCGTGATAAATTAATGCGCCAAGGTTATCGTTTTTTAACATATAATGACAGTGAATTGATTGCAATTTGGATATCAGATCAAATGAAACAAGGCTTGACTATGCAGCAAGCTTTGGAAAAATCCATAAGCTCTATTGATGGTGTTTTCACTTATATGATTGCACAGCCTAATGGGATTGGTTTTGCAAAAGATCGTTTTGCTATGAAGCCATTGGTGACCATTCAAGAAAATGGGGAACTGGCAGCAGCAACAGAAGAGCAGGCTGTGCGTCGCGTGATTTCTGAAGAGGCTGACGTGATCAATTATGATGGTCCAAGTATGATGAAAATTTGGGGTGTTGGTAATAAAAAGGTAGCAGCATGAGTGAGGTTATTATTGATGTGGGGAAACGCCACATAAAAGAAGTTAACGAAGAAATCCAAGAGGCTTGTAAAGCAGGCAAAAAGATTGTGGTGGCTAATACATTATCGCGTCACAATCTTGGTGTGGGTTTGCCAAAGGGTGCAGATATTTCCTTTCAAGGCAGCGTTGGTTATTATTGCGGCGGATTGAATAATGGTGCCACAATTAATATTGAACGCAATGCTGGTTGGGGAACAGGCGAGGCTATGGCCGAGGGTTATATTACGGTTGATGGATATGCGGGTATGTCGTGTGGCGCTGCAATGTTAGGCGGTACTATCCATGTTAAAGGTGACGCTGGCCCTCGCTGTGGGGTTGCCATGAAAGGTGGTAATATCGTTGTTGAGGGTAAGATAGGATATCAGTCTGGTTTTATGGCGCATGCTGGTAAAATTATCGCTCTTGGAGGTGCTGGTGAATCTTGTGCTGATGCATTATGGGAAGGCGAGGTCTGGGTTGCAGGCGAAGTGGATAGCCTTGGTGTTGATGTAAAGGTGATTGAACCAACAGCTGAAGAAGTCGCTGAAGTGGATGCAATTTTAGATCCGCTCGGACTTGTAGATAATTCACGTAATTGGCGCAAAATGATTTCTGGTCAGCGCTTATGGTATTTTGAAAGTAGGGACGCAAACGCATGGCTCATGATTTAACAAAACCATATGAATATCCTTTTGAGATGCCCTCAGAGGAAAATGTAAAATTCGGTGTAGGTGCCATTGATGGTCGCCCAGCCGGTGTTCCTTCATCCTATGATGAAGGCGGTTCAACAAGATGGACACCTGATGCGATATCTGAAGTACATGCTTTGGCTCAGCTAGGGCGTTATCAAGTGCGTGGCTATAATACGTTTAATAAACGGTTGCCAACCTTTGATGATTTAACTTTTGTACCAGCTACCATGACGCGTTTGCCTCTTGAAGGTTATCGCGAAAGCTGTGACACCACTACTGTACTTGGTGCAGGTCGTGGCTTGGTTGAAAAACCTTTGGAATTGAAAATTCCAATTTATATTGCCTCTATGTCTTTTGGGGCATTATCGGCAAGTGCTAAAGCAGCCTTAGGGCACGGTGCTTCTAAAGTAGGCACAATGACATGTACCGGTGAGGGCGGCATGTTGGAAGAAGAGCGTGCGGCATCGCAACGTCTTTTATATCAAATGTCGCCAGCGCGTTATGGCCTTGATCTTGATCACTTACGCCGTGCGGATGCTTTAGAGTTGGTGGTTGGACAAGGTGCTAAACCGGGCACAGGTGGCCTATTGCTGGGCATGAAAGTTAGCCCACGGGTTTCAAAAATGCGCTCCTTGCCTGAAGGTGTAGATCAACGCTCTACCATTCGTCATCCAGATTTCTTGGGTGCAGATGATCTTGCCGTAAAAGTAGAAGAGCTTCGCATTGCGACCAATTATCAAGTGCCTATTTTCTTAAAAATGGGTGCAACGCGCCCGCGCTTTGATGTTGCTGTTGCAGCAAAAGCAGGCGTTGATGTGATTGTGGTTGATGGTGCAGAAGGTGGTACAGGTGCATCACCTGAAATGCTGCTTAATCACACAGGCATTCCAACAATTTCTGCAATTCGTGCAGCTCGTGAAGCATTGGATGAATGCGGCATGAGTGACAAGGTATCATTAGTTGCTGCTGGTGGTATTCGTTCTGGCGTTGATGCGGCTAAATGTATTGCTTTGGGTGCTGATGCTGTGATGATTGGTAATGCTGCCATGATTGCACTGGGTTGTAACTCACCACGCTATTTAGAAGATTATGAAAAACTTGGAACTTCTCCTGGCGCTTGTCATCACTGCCATACAGGGCTTTGTCCCGTTGGCGTGGCAACACAAACGCCTGAGTTGGAAGAGCGGATGGATGTGGCCGCTGGTGCTGAACGCATTGCGCGATATTTAACAGCCATGACTATGGAAGTTACAGCACTTGCAAAAGCATGTGGTAAATCTTCGGTACATAATTTAGAGGTAGAAGATTTGCGAGCTTTATCTTTTGAAGCTTCAGCATTTACTGGTGTTAAAATGGCAGGGATTGATAAATCTTATACATGGGGCGAATAACGAGTATTAATAGAGCTTATTCAATTTTATAT
>CAKMZG010000205.1 GCA_929200335.1 uncultured Alphaproteobacteria bacterium
TTTAAGGCAATGATCCTGAGGATGGAAAAAAACTCCCCCGCCGCTCTGGCCGTTTTGGCCCCTATGTGCAAAAAGGTGAAGAAAAAGGCGCAAAACGTGCCAGCTTGCCAAAAGGCTGGAGGCCAGACGAGGTTGATTTAGAAAAGGCTTTATCACTTTTATCACTGCCACGCCTTGTGGGAGAACACCCTGAGACCAGCAAAGAAATTACCGCAGGCATTGGCCGTTATGGTCCTTTTGTACTTCATGATGGGCTTTATGCAAATCTTGATAGCGTTGAAGAAGTTTTTGAAGTGGGTTTAAACCGTGCGGTTTCTGTTTTGGCTGAAAAAGTTGCGAATGGTGGTGCGCGTCGAGGGCCTCAAACCTTAAAAAGCCTTGGTGAACATCCAGATGGCGGTGAAGTTAGCGTTAAAGATGGTCGTTATGGCCCCTATGTTAATCACGGCAAGATTAACGCCACATTGCCAAAAGGCACAGAGCCTGAAAGCGTAACCCTTGAGCAAGCCTTAGAGTTGATTGCTGCAAAAGCAGCCAAAGGCCCTGCTAAGAAAAAGGCACCTGCAAAGAAAAAAGCGCCAGCTAAAAAGAAGGCACCCGCTAAGAAACCAGCAGCAAAGAAAACTGCGGCTAAAAAAGCGGCTGTAAAAAAGCCAAAAGCTGAGTAGCATTTAACACCCCCATAGATGGGTAGAATTTTGAGATAGAACGTGGCTAAAAGTCAAAAAACAAACTCCAAGGCTGCAAACGCAAAGGCCAAGGCAGCGCAATTGCGCCTGCCTACTCGTGAAGCCCTGTTGGATTATATCGCGCGTAATCCTAACAACACCTCTAAGCGAGAGATTTCTCGCGCTTTTCAAATTACAGGTGATGACAGGATTTATTTGAAAAAGCTCCTACGTGGCCTTAAAGATGAAGGGATTTTGCAAAAATCAGGCAAGCGGTTTCAAGAGCAAGGTGGCCTGCCCTCAGTTGCACCGCTTGACATTACTTCAAGAGATCGCGATGGCGGCTTAATTGCCCAGCCCATAGAGTGGGATGAATCCCATGGTGAAATGCCCATTATTTCTGTACGTGTAGATAAAAAAGCAAAATCTCACACCCCAGGTGTCGGTGATCGCATTTTGGCACGCATAGCAAAGCTTACACTGCCTAAATCAAAATCAGGTAAAACCTATTATAGCGCCCGCCCGATTAAAACCTTATCCAAACGCCAAGATGCAACCCTTGGCATTTTACGTATTGACGATCAAGGCAATGGCCATGTGGAGCCTATCCAACGCCGTCAACGCGAGCTAATGGTTGAGAATAATGATTTCAAAGATGCCAAAAATGGAGATCTCATTGAGGTGCAGGAAACCCGCGGCAAACGCTATGGGCTTAATCTAGCCCGCATCATCAAAGCTCTTGGTAGTATGGAAAGCGAAAAGGCAATTTCTGCCATTGCTATTCATGAATATGAAATTCCGCATATTTTTCCTCAAACCCTGCTGGATGAAGCAGAGCGCGCGCAATCTCCTACCCCGCAATCTGATTCAAAGCGTGAAGATTGGCGTGATCTACCCCTCACCACCATTGATCCGCGCGATGCTAAAGATCATGATGATGCAATCTTTGCTGAGTTTGATGAGGATGAAGACAATCAAGGCGGCGTAATTCTTTATGTAGCCATTGCCGATGTGTCTTATTTTGTCACAGCAAATTCCGCCCTTGATAAAGAGGCGCAAAAACGTGGCAACTCCACTTATTTCCCAGATCAAGTAGTGCCAATGCTACCGGAGAAAATTTCCAACGATCTATGTTCTTTACGAGAAGGTGAAATCCGCCCTGCCCTGATGGCTAAAATGACCTTTGACAAGTCGGGTTATAAGAAGCACCATTCCTTCCATCGGGTATTTATGAAAAACCACATACGCCTTTCTTATGAAGAGGCACAAGAGGCTTTTGATGGCAATCCCAATGAGCGCGCCAAGCCGCACATGGAGCAAATCCTAACACCGCTTTACGCTGCATATAAAATTTTAAAAAAAGGCCGCGATGCGAGAGAGCCACTTGAATTAGAAGTACCAGAGCGTAAAATTATCTTGGATGAAAACGGTCGGGTTAAATCTGTCATTGTACCTGAGCGCTTAGATGCCCATAAATTGGTTGAAGAATGTATGATTCAAGCCAATGTAGCGGCAGCGGAAACTTTGGAGCAAAAGCGCCACACTCTGATTTACCGCACTCATAATGGCCCCAGCCTTGATAAGCTCGAAATTTTACGCACATTTTTATCTTCCATTGATTTAAAAATTGGGCAAAGCAGCACTATTCTACCGAGCTTGTTTAACCAAATCTTAGAGAGCCAAGCCGACAGCGCTCACTTTGAACTCTTGAACCAAGTGGTTCTGCGCGCGCAATCTCAAGCAGAATATTCGCCATTAAACACAGGCCATTTTGGGTTACATTTAAAACGCTACGCACATTTCACCTCTCCCATTCGTCGCTATGCGGATTTGGTCATACACCGCGCTTTAATTGATGCGCTTAACATTGGCCAAGAACCTACAATGGATTTTGAACCTGCTAATCTAGAGCAAATTGCTACTCAAATATCACAATCTGAACGCCGCTCTATGGCTGCGGAGCGCGATACTAAAGATCGCTTGATTGCTCACTATTTATCAGACAAAGTTGGTGCCGAATTTAATGCCCGCATTAATGGTGTAGTGGGTGCAGGAATCTTTGTTACATTGAGCGAAACCGGAGCTGATGGCTTTATCCCAGTTCGCCAATTGGGTGATGAATATTTCATCTTTGATGATGCAAGACACGCTATGATTGGTGAACAATCCTCGCAAGGTTTTCAAATTGGCGATCGTGTATTGGTTAGACTTATGGATGTTTCGCCAGTGTCTGGATCTTTAGAATTTGAAATGCTATCTGAGGGCAAGAAATTTAAAACCTTGCCACGCTCGCGCCCTATTAAAGCAAGAGCAAAGCGTAATGGTTCGTTTAAGCGTTCAGGCAAAGACAATAGCAAAGCCTACACCAAACGTAAAAAACCAGCACAAGGTCGCCGCAAACGCTAGTAAGAATGAGAGTCACCATGACCACTGACAGCACAGTACAAACCAATATACATAGCCATGAATTAGATACCAATGAGCGTAGCGTTGGGCGAGCCATGTGGCGTGGTCTTTTATGCCATTGCCCAAATTGCAATTCTAAGGGGTTATTTAAAAAATATCTTAAATCTACTGAACATTGCAGCAATTGCGGTGAAGTCATGTCTCACCATAGAGCAGATGATTTCCCGCCCTATTTAACCATTTTTATTGTCGGCCATATTGTTGTAGCTTTGGTTTTAATAGTTGAGCGCTCAACAGCTTTAACTTTATGGATGCATCTTGCCATTTGGCTGCCTTTAACAGTGATATTATCCCTTTGGATGCTCCAGCCCTTAAAGGGCGCTGTTATTGGCCTGCAATGGGCTTTAAGAATGCATGGATTTAGCGGCAATGAGGATAATGCCAGTCAATAATGCAATAAGTTTTGGAGGGTTGATATGACGATAGAAAATTTAACGCGTGATGAAGTGGATGCTAGAACCAATAGCCTACACACAAAATCAGCCCCCTATATTGTTCCAAAAGATGCAGCAACTCTCATCATTCTTAAAGGTGAGCCTGATAATTATCGCATCCTCATGGGCAAGCGCCATATGCGCCATAAATTTATGCCTGGGCTTTTTGTTTTCCCTGGTGGGCGTGTTGATAAAACCGATGGATCAGCCCCCGCTTGTACAGAACTGCGCAGTGAAACGGAAAAAAAGCTACTCTCAGAAATGAAAGGTCGCCCCACAAAGCGCCGCGCCAGAGCTTTGGCATTGGCCGCCATTCGCGAAACCTATGAAGAGGCAGGTCTTCTACTGGGACAAAAGCAAAAATTTCAAACCAAATTTGAAGATTGGAAAGCTTTTGAAGAGCTATCGATTATGCCTGATCTTTCAAAACTGCACTATGTGGCGCGCGCCACAACACCGCCTGGCCGCCCTAGACGCTTTGATACGCGTTTTTTCATCACTTTTGCCAAAGATATCGGTGCAAGGTTAGAAAGCGGCACGGGGC
>CAKMZG010000206.1:0-365 GCA_929200335.1 uncultured Alphaproteobacteria bacterium
GCAAAAAGGTGAAAAATTTAATTTTTTTTTTCATTTTATTGGTAATTGGCCGTTTTACTTACTAAGTAAGATCAAAATTAGGCCTTTAAAATAAGCGAAATGTGAGAAAATGGCAGCAAATTTAAAATTTGGTTCAAAACAAATAGCCTTGCCGCGTTCAAGAGTAAGTAGAATCATACTTGGCGCTGTTTTAATTATTGGGGGAGTCTTAGGCTTTTTACCCATTCTTGGATTTTGGATGATTCCCTTAGGCCTTTATGTATTGTCCCATGATTTTGCCTCTGTAAGACGATTTCGCCGTAAGGCCACCGTTGCTATTATGGGTAAATGGAAAGAGTGGCGGCGTTAAAGCCTATGGTTTAATT
>CAKMZG010000206.1:375-4056 GCA_929200335.1 uncultured Alphaproteobacteria bacterium
GAGGCTACTTGGTCGCGCGTGTCATTAATTTGCTGCCATTGACCACTGTTGTTTGCAGATTGACGTTTGATATATCTATAAACGGTTTCATTCCACGGTTGGATCATGCTTTCTAAATTATCCAATATAAAATCGCCCTTGTCAGTGCGCACAGTCAAAACAGCATGGCCATCGCTATCTGGGCGGCGTACAACAGTGATTAATAGGGAGGAAACAGGCCATCCCAAGGCTACCAGTTCACGTTGTTTAAGCAATACATAGTCTTCACAATCGCCATATTGTGCAGGATATGTCCAAAATTCTGCTTTTTTATAATATTCTTCGTCTGTTATTGGATTGATACGAATGTTCACTAGATTATTCACATCTAGAAGTTGTTGCCAGCGCTCACGGGTGAGCTTTACCACCTTGGGATTGTTGGTTTTAACAGAGCATTCTTTACTGTGCTGCTGGCAAAATTCCAAATGTCCAACAGGCTGGGATGTTTGTTTTGAAACTTCCATGAAGTTGCCGCCTGCATAAGCCATTGAACTCGTGCTTGCGATGATGCAAAGGGCAGCGCCCATTTGTTTCATGTTTTTTGCAATCTTTTTAATTGTATTCAACATTTCAAAACTCCGTTTAACGCTCTAAATGTTGGCGATTTATCTTTCCGCCAAAAGGTTGCGCTTTCTGATGAGTGGAGTTTTGAATAAATTTCTCTACAGATATTAAATTAAATGGATTGGATTTATATCAAATTTAGATAAAATTTTATCTAAATTATAAGTGTAAACAACTTTGTTAGGAGCTTGTAAACCATGACCTTTTCGGAGCTAGGAATGTATTAACTATGGTCGATCTTTTGTTGTTAATGGAGAATGCTGCATTTCTGCGGTGAAATCTTAATGATTTTTATAAAATGATAGTTTGAGCGCTATAAAATATTAAAAATCTCGTCAAAAACAATGGTGAAGGCAATCTTAATAAAAATATGAATTTAGAAAGTGTTAACCCTAGCGGGGCGGTGAAAAAAAATGGCGAAAATGTGCATTTTTTATTTTTATCGCGATTTTTATTGTTTTTTTTCCATATCGGGGTTTCTTTATAGCGTTCACAACCTATATATCTGGGAACTGAAAAACTTAATTTATTAATAAAGAGTATTATGAGTATAACCTATCCCTTTGCACCACCAATTACCCCACAAACATTATTGGAATACCTTGAGGATCTGGGGATTGAAACTCAAACTGCAACGCATCCTGCATTGCACAGTGTTTCAGATTCACAATCCTACCGTGGAGATATTGAGGGTATTCATTGTAAGAACCTTTTTGTTAAAGATAAAAAGGGTCAATATTTTCTGCTTGTAATGGAAGAAAACGCCGAAATTGATTTAAAGCAGGTACATAAGCTAATTGGCGGCTCAGGTCGCGTAAGCTTTGGACGGCCTGAGCAATTAATGGAATATCTCGGTGTTAAGCCTGGTTCTGTCACGCCATTTTCTGTGATTAATGATGTGGAAAATAAGGTTCAAATTTTTTTAGATGAAGCCATGATGCAAGAGCCGACCTTAAATTATCATCCTCTGCTTAATGAAATGACGACGACAATTAAGCGCGAGGACTTGATTAAATTTTTACAAACTGTACATCACGAACCTAAAATTTTAGCCTTATCAGTATAATTTTGACCTCTGGGCAAAAAAATCGTATCACAATTTGAATATAACAATTGGAAATATTATGAGTGAAAAAGATAACCCGTATGGGGGCAGTTATTCAGCCAATTACAGCAATCAAAGTCAAAACACTAATGTGAGCTTTGGCCATGGTTCGCAAATGGGGCAGGCATCTCAATCGTCAATGGGAGTGCCAGAGGATGGCGGCATGATGTCCAGCGAAGTGCCAAGCACTGTTCAATTGCCCGACTTGCGCCCTAAGCAAAAAGCGCCATTGAATATAAAAGATATTTCTACTGCTGAATTTATGGCAGATGTGATTGAGGCCTCAAAGCATTATCCTGTGATTGTGGATTTTTGGGCGCCTTGGTGTGAACCATGCAAGCAGCTTGGGCCATTGTTGGAGAAAAATGTTGGTAGCTTATCTGGTCAAGTTGCCATGGTTAAAATGAACATTGATGATCACCCACAAGTTGCAGGACAATTGGGCGTTCAGTCTATTCCTGCTGTTGTTGGGTTTGTTAATGGGCAGCCTGCAGATGCTTTTATGGGCAATGTGCCAGAAGCGCAGATCAAAGCATTTTTGGAAAAATTAATCAAAACGGCAAATGGTGGAGCAAATGCATCTGATAACCCATTGCAGGATGCATTGGATGCCGCTCAAGCATTGTTAGATGAAGAGCAATCTATTGAAGCTTTGGCCTATTACAGCGCGATTTTAGAGCAATTACCTGATAATAGCGATGCGTTGGTTGGTGTTGGTGCTTGTCTTTTAGCCATGGGCGAGCGCGAGGCATTGGATGAACATATTGCAGATCTCAATGAAGAGATTAAGGATACACCTTTATTTCGTGCTTTAATAAGTAAGATTGAGCTTGCTGATCAGGCCGAGGATCTGGGCGACTTAGCAGGGTTGAAATCTGAGGTTGAAGCATCACCAGATAACTATCAGGCGCGCTATGATTATGCCATTGCATTAAACGCAGCTGGTAAAATGGAAGAAGCAGCGGAAGAATTGCTTTATATAATTAGTAAAGACCGAGAATGGAATGAAGATGGTGCGCGTCTACAGCTCTTAAAATTCTTTGAAAGTTGGGGGGGAACTCATCCTGCGACTTTAAAAGGCCGCCGTGGATTATCCAGCGTATTATTTCGATAAAAGATAATTATTCTAATTGGGTGCGAGTAAGGAAATATTGCATGAAAGCCGGTAACGCTTCATATACATCAACGGATCAATTGCCAGAAAGCATTCCTGTGTTTCCATTAAGTGAAGCATTGTTGCTTCCTGGTGGTCAAATGCCTTTGAACATCTTTGAACCGCGATATTTAGCGATGATTGAAGATGCGATGAAAAGCAATCGTTTGATCGGTATGATCCAGCCAGAGATCTCTGAAGGTGCATTTAACGAATTGAGTGATAGTCCCGCACTTTGCCGTGTTGGTTGTGTTGGAAGGATTGTGGCGCATCAAGAGCTGGGAGAGCAGCGCTTTGCCATTCATTTATCAGGCATAGCGCGGTTCTATGTTGATGAAGAAATTGGCGGCAAAAAAGGCTATCGTTATTGCAAAGTTTCATATTTCGCTGAGGATTTAATTGAAACAGAGTTGGGTGAAAGTGGGGTTGATCGTGATGAACTTATTTTAACTTTAAGAGCTTATTTAGATAGTAACGACTTGGAGGCTGATTGGGATGGCATCCATGAGGCACCAACCGATGCGCTGGTTAATGCGCTTGCAATGATGTCGCCTTTTGGTGCTGCGGAAAAACAAGCATTGTTGGAGGCACCTGATTTAAAAACGCGGGCTGATACTTTAATTGCTTTAACAGAAATTTCTCTTGTCAAAGATTCCGATACTCCTCATAATACTATACAATAATGAGTTCTGAACGTAGGTTCGGAATAGATTGTTTTCATTTTTTTAGTTTAATTTATTACTTTTTTAAGGATAATATTTTTGATTTCTCAATTGCAAAAATGCGAAGACTTTCGTGCATTACACGTCAAAGGTAAGCC
>CAKMZG010000207.1:0-413 GCA_929200335.1 uncultured Alphaproteobacteria bacterium
CTATTTACCTCTCCAATTTAGAATTTATTGTAATTTTAGCCGTTTCAACCTTGAAATTGCTATTATTGACAGTAAACAGGCGAATTTTACTTATTACTATTTGTGCCATAGGTAAATTTATTGAATATGGTTGATGTTTGCTGCTTAACAATCTGAATTAATTGATATTTTTATAATAAAACTTTATGAAATCAAAATTAACTTCTATTATTGTAACGTTTTAAAAATCTAACAAAAGTACAGATCTAAAATGTTCAGATGCGAACGCGTTATCTGGAGGTTACAGGCGATTTTCTCAAATAAAACCGTTATAAATAGGCAAATTTTTATAAAAATTAGTGTTTCAAAATAGAACTATCCATTTAGAACCATTTACCTATATATATTTATAACGTTATAATGTAGTTTGTAAT
>CAKMZG010000207.1:443-4022 GCA_929200335.1 uncultured Alphaproteobacteria bacterium
GCTTAAGATCATTATCAATAATAATTGAGTCTGCATAAGATAATTCAGTTTTCCGCAAATAAAATCAGTTATAACAAATAGTTACAGTTAAAGCTCAAGATTATTTATATGATATGATAATATGCAATACTGGGATTACTCAATTTAAATTGTTTAAATCTCTAATTCATTGGGCAACAATTTTAGAGTTTCATTATTTTGCAACCAAAGATTTAGAACTATTTACCACTACAAATTTGCAACGTTATAATGTAAATTATATATGCAAAAACAATAATATAAAAAGATATTAGCAAAATAATAATAATAATAAATATGCTAGATAAAAACTTAAGGTAGGGCTTAAATCCTACCTTTTTTATATCCATTCTGCATTTAAAGACAATTTAAAAATTTAAATCGTTTTATTTTCATAATACTTAATTTAATGTGCCCAAATGTCCAATATAATCCTACAGTTTTCTCAAGCTTAGGGCTGGATTTGCCCAAAATTTCAGCTTATAAGGCGGTTGATTACATAAATTCTGAAGGAATTAAGGCTAAAATCTCAAGCGAGAAATGCCTTAGTTTAGAGGGAATTGGCATAAGATGTTTAAAATGTCTTAAATTTGAGTAGGAACCAAACGATATGAATAAATCTCTTGATAGTTTTAAATCCAAAAAAACCTTAAAGGTTGGTGATAAAGAATATACCTATTTTTCACTTCCAGATGCCGAGAAAAACGGCTTGGAAGGCATTTCAAAATTACCATATTCTTTGAAGGTTATTTTGGAAAACCTTTTGCGCTTTGAAGATGGCCGTACAGTAAAAAAAGACGACATCACTGCTTGTGCAAAATGGTTGGCTGATAAGGGTTCAGCAGGTCAAGAGATCGCTTATCGCCCTGCACGTGTTTTAATGCAAGATTTCACAGGTGTTCCAGCTGTTGTGGATTTGGCCGCTATGCGTGATGCAACAAATAATTTGGGTGGCAAAACTTCAGCCATCAACCCGCAAGTGCCGGTTGATTTGGTAATCGACCACTCTGTGATGGTTGATAACTTTGGTCGTCCGGGTGCTTTTACAGCTAACGTTGATCGTGAATATGAGCGTAACGGCGAGCGTTACACATTTTTAAAATGGGGTCAGCAAGCTTTTGATAATTTCCGCGTTGTACCTCCAGGAACTGGTATTTGTCACCAAGTGAACTTGGAATATTTGGCACAAACCGTTTGGACACGCGAAGTGGATGGCGAAACTGTTGCTTATCCTGATACGCTTGTGGGTACAGATAGTCACACAACTATGGTTAATGGCCTATCCGTTCTTGGTTGGGGCGTTGGTGGTATTGAAGCGGAAGCTGCAATGCTAGGCCAACCAATCTCCATGTTGATCCCAGAAGTTGTTGGCTTCTATCTTGAAGGCGAGATGCCAGAAGGCACAACAGCAACTGACCTTGTATTGAAAATCGTACAATTGTTGCGTGAGCGCGGCGTGGTTGGTAAATTCGTTGAATTCTATGGCCCAGGTCTAGATAATCTATCTCTGGAAGATCAAGCAACTATCGCTAATATGGCACCTGAATATGGTGCAACATGTGGCTTCTTCCCAGTTGATGTTGATTCAATCAATTATCTTAAAAATACTAGCCGTGATGCAGATCGCGTGGCGCTTGTTGAAGCCTATGCAAAAGCACAGGGCATGTGGCGTGATAATAATTCTGAAAATCCAGTATTTACCGATACTCTATCTTTAAACATGAAAGATATTGTACCAGCGATTTCTGGTCCAAAACGTCCTCAAGATCACATTAACCTTACTGATGCAAAATCTGGGTTTGCTGATGTGATGAACGGTGAATTTGCAAAATCAAAGCGTGATGACCGCGTTGGTGTTGAGGGTCGTGACCACGATTTAGGTAATGGTGATGTGGTAATTGCTGCGATTACATCATGTACTAATACTTCAAACCCATCTGTACTTATTGGTGCTGGACTTGTTGCACGTAAAGCACGCGAAAAAGGCTTGAGCGTTAAGCCTTGGGTTAAAACATCCCTTGCTCCTGGTTCGCAAGTTGTTACCGATTATTTAGATAAAGCTGGTCTAACACCAGATCTTGATGCAATGGGCTTTAACCTTGTGGGGTATGGTTGTACTACATGTATTGGTAACTCAGGCCCTCTTGCTGAAGAGATTTCTGAAGCAATCAATAAGAACGATCTTGTCGCTTGTTCTGTTTTATCAGGTAACCGTAACTTCGAAGGCCGCGTGAACCCAGATGTTCGCGCTAATTATTTGGCTTCACCGCCATTGGTTGTGGCTTATGCAATTGCGGGTTCTTTGAATGTGGACATTACGAGCGAAGCTCTAGACCAAGACCAAGATGGCAATGATGTATTCTTGAAAGACATCTGGCCAACAACGCAAGAAATTGCAGATCTAATTCGTTCATCTGTAAATGAAAGCATGTTCCGCGAGCGCTATGGTGATGTGTTTAAAGGCGATGCGGGTTGGCAGAAAATCGAAGTTTCTGGTGGTGATACTTATACATGGGATTCAAAATCTACCTATGTTCAAAACCCACCATATTTTGAAGGCATGTCTATGGAGCCTTCAAAAATTGAAGATATCCAAGGTGCGCGAATCTTATCTTTGTTCAAAGATTCAATCACAACGGATCATATCTCACCTGCAGGTAACATTAAAGACGATGGCCCTGCTGGCGATTACCTTCGTTCTCACCAAGTGCGTCCAACAGATTTCAACTCTTATGGTTCTCGTCGTGGTAACCACGAAGTGATGATGCGCGGTACATTCGCTAATATCCGCATCAAAAACCAAATGTTGGATGGTGTTGAAGGGGGTTATTCTAAACATTATCCATCTGGTGAAGAAGGTGCGATGTATGACGTTGCTATGCGTTATCAAGCAGAGGGCGTGCCACTGGTTGTGTTCGCTGGTAAAGAATATGGTACGGGTTCATCTCGTGACTGGGCTGCTAAGGGCACTCGTCTATTGGGTGTTCGTGCGGTAATCTCAGAAAGCTTTGAGCGTATTCACCGTTCTAACCTTGTGGGCATGGGCATTTTGCCATTGGTATTTAAAGATGGTCAATCATGGGATAGCCTAGGTCTTAAAGGCGATGAGCAAGTTAACCTTGCCGGCCTTGCAGATTTAAAACCTCGTCAGGATATCGATGCAGAAATCACCTATGCGGATGGTACCAAGAAAACCATCACTCTATTGGTTCGTATTGATACTGAAGATGAGTTAGATTACTTCAACAATGGCGGTATTTTGCATTACGTTCTGCGTAATTTGAACCGTGCATAATTTATAAAATTTTATTAAGAATCAAAACCGCCAGTGAGAAATCACTGGCGGTTTTTTGTTTTGGCTAAAATTTGGGGGATATTATATGAATTTTTTAGCGAGACCTTAGGTGTAGGCTACTCTTTTAGCAGGAGTAGGTGCGCAAATTAATAAATCTATAACTGCTTTTTGAATTCATCAAACGCATCAAGTTCTAGATGTAAAAAATAATGTTGCCAAAATTGGGCAATTGAAATATCTAATTATTGTAACGCGCTTGCTACAAG
>CAKMZG010000208.1:0-511 GCA_929200335.1 uncultured Alphaproteobacteria bacterium
TAAAATCATGCGCCGTATTTTGCGTAAAATTGCTGAGGATGATTTCTCAAATCTGGGTGATACTTCAACCTTGGCAGAGCCAGCGGTTGTGGATGATTTAATTGAGAATCGTCAAAATAAACAAAGCTAATTTGGCTAGATTTTGATGCGCTTATGTGAATTCAAAGTGCCGCTCTAGTTTCTTTTATTTGTGTGAATAGTTCTCGTTTAGGTTACTCCACCTAAACGCTACACGCACTAGATAGGAATGCATAAAGGGAGGCAACCATTTGGTGCCTCCCTTTTTATTTTATCGGATTGCTATACGTTAAGCGATATGATCATCAGTACCGCGGGTTACATCCATTAATAGCTTTTCAGTTTTAGCATCTTCTAGCTTGTTAATGAATTTTTTAGATTCTTCTTCATCGCGTAAAGTCTTGGTAATGGTGATTGATGTATGCACCAACATAATCGCGGACATGGCATAAAAGCCTTTGGCCGAGAAACTGGCCTCTAGGAAGTAAATACC
>CAKMZG010000208.1:521-1303 GCA_929200335.1 uncultured Alphaproteobacteria bacterium
GCGCTCTTGATTTTGACGCTGTTGTAAACGGCTGAGAGTTTCCTCGGCCTCTTTTAAGGTACTAACAGGCATGGTGGTTTTTGAGGTTTGTAATTGATGGGTTGCATGGCCTGCCTGTACCAATTTTTGACCCCGCTTTAAGCCAATGAGGCGTTGCTCATTTTCTTTTAAGGTGCGGCGTAGAATGCGAACTTCTTTCTTAAAACGATCAAGACTCTCTTTAGCTACATCGCGATCAGCCTCTAAATGGGCAATCATCTCTGCACCTTCGTGAGCTAATTCATCTTCGCCATTTTCAAGCGCTGCGAGGGGGCGCTTTTCTAAATCCGTAAGCCTTGTTTGAATTTTTTCATAGGCTACTTCTTCTTGCTCACTTTGGGCCATGGCAATGGCAACGCTTTTGCGTGCTACTATGACACTTTGTGAGCAATCTCTTATTTGTTGTCGCAAAATAGTTATTGCGTTCTTATCCGCTATAGTTTCTCCCGCATCATTGGCGTGGCCTTTTGCGAGGGTGAAAAGTTTTTTGAGCATTGTTTAATCTCCTTTATTGAACGTTGTTCATTTTTGTAATATAATGAATTTTGAACAATGTTCAAGTAAAAAATGAACGATGTTCATATATTTTATATAGGCAAAAGGTATGACAATGAGAAAAATCAATAAAAATCAAAAGGTTAATTCAGTTGGAAAGCGTGAAAAAAAACGTGAAGAATTACAAAATAACCTGCTAAATGCTGCGTTTTCACGGATTCAAAGGGATGGAATCAATGGTTTGCGTG
>CAKMZG010000208.1:1313-3999 GCA_929200335.1 uncultured Alphaproteobacteria bacterium
GCCTATATAATGCCTATGAAAGTTTAGAAGATTTGATCGTTCACGTGAATTCCAGAACATTAGGCATGTTAGATAAAATAATGAAAGAGGTGACCATCGGATTAACCTTGCCTGTAGAGAAGTTTAATGCGCTTGCTCATGCCTATTTAAAATTTGCTCAAAATCACACTAATTTATGGCGTGCTTTATTTGATATGAATTATCTATCAGGGGGCGAGATGCCAGAATGGTATAAAGAAGAGCAACGCCAATTATTGAATTTAATCTGTGCACCTTTGGCTGATCTTTATCCCAATATGGATGAGCGCGCCTTAGCGGTTAGGGCACGCACCGTCTTTTCATCAGTGCATGGTATTGTTATGGTTTCAATGGAAGAGCGTTTTATCTCTTTAACAGGGCAAGAGCTGGAAGATGAGTTAAATCATTTTGTTCATGTATTGGCTTTTGGGGCATCACATGCGCAGGGTTAATGACTATGTAGCCGTTATAAATCTGTGCTTTTTACCCTCTAGTACCACACAGCTTAACATTCCCAGTGTTGCAACGCCCGTATCCACATTAATACGGTTTTTCTTCACCTGTGGTTTATTAAATGGGGTGTGGCCATGGATAATAACCTTAGAATAAAGCTCTTTATGTTCTAAAAACTCTTTCTTAATCCAAATTAGATCATGCTCACTCTGCTGCTTTAAGGGTATGCCAGCCCGTACCCCCGCATGGCAAAACATATAATCTCCAAAACTCACGCTAAACTCTAAGTTTTGTAAAAATTTAATGTGGGATTTTGGTATATATTGTTTTAAGAGTTTAAAAACATTTTTTAATGAGCGGATGGTCTTGCGGATACGGCGTGCAGAAATGCCATAAGATTTGATGGTTGTTCTACCGCCATATTTGATGAAATCAAGCCCGATGTCTTCTGGGCGCTCCAAAAAATTTAAAAATTTTTCCTCATGGTTACCCATCAAAAAAATACATTTGGGATCAAGCTGCTTCAGCTGAACTAAAAAATCAATCACCGCGCGTGAGGATGGCCCTTTATCGATATAATCGCCTAAATGAATGATGCGATAATCTTCAACGGGGTGTTTTTTTAAATCAGAGCGGATGCAATTGTGTATTTTAAGCAAATGCTCTATGCAGCCGTGGACATCGCCAATGGCGTATAGCCTCATATTTTTAGGTGTTTTAGCCTCACTTAATTTTATTCTAGCCATGTCTCATTAGGCATCATTCGCGGGTGCTTATATATTGATCTCTCAATAAGAATGCGCTCCCTCTTAATAAAGGGGCACTCTCAATAGGGATGCGAATGGATATTATGCCTTCCTAAATTATTAATGTCGCGCTCACCGCAAAGTGCCATAGTTATATCTAATTCGGTTCTAAAAATATCGATTGCCTTGCTAACGCCGGCCTCCCCCCCAGCACCTAGGCCATAGAGGAACGGACGCCCTGCATAAACGCCTTTAGCGCCTAAGGCGATTGCTTTTAGAATGTCTTGACCGGAGCGAATGCCACCATCAAAATGAATTTCAACTTGGCTCCCCACCGCATCAACAATTGCTGGCAACATAGAGATAGAAGAAGGTGCGCCATCCAATTGGCGGCCACCATGGTTTGATACGATAATGGCATCAGCGCCCGTTTTTGCCGCCATTTTTGCATCTTCCACATCACATATGCCTTTAAGAATAAGTGGGCCACCCCAACGCTCTTTAATCCACTCAATGTCTTTCCAATTGAGTTTAGGGTCAAATTGCTCAGCAGTCCATGTCGATAGGGAAGATAGATTTTCCACCCCATCCACATGGCCATCAATGTTGCGTAATGTGCGGCGCTTGGTGCCAAGCATTTTTATGCACCACATGGGGCGGGTCGCCATTTGCCAAAGGCTGCTGGCGGTAAATTTAGGCGGTGTTGAGAGGCCATTTCGTATGTCATTATGGCGTTGGCCTAAAATTTGCAGATCAAAGGTAAGCACCAATGCTGAGCAGCCTGCAGCTTTTGCACGGTCGATCAAACGGCCAATATAATCTTTATCTTTCATCACATAGAGTTGAAACCAAAACGGTGCAGAAGTATTTTCTGCAATATCTTCAATGGAACAAACGCTCATAGTAGAAAGCGTAAAAGGTATGCCAGCTTTTTCACAAGCTCGTGCTGCATGTATTTCACCATCAGCATGTTGCATGCCTGTAAGCCCTGTTGGTGCGTGGGCAATAGGCATGGCTACCTTTTGACCGATCATGGTGGTCTCAAGAGTACGATTGGTCATATCAACGGCAATGCGCTGTCGTAGAAGTATTTTTTTGAAATCATCCTCATTGGCAGCTAAAGTACTGCCCGTCCATGAACCACTGCTGGCATATTCAAAAAACATTTTGGGTACACGTCTGCGGGCTAATTTTTTAAGGTCGTTGATTTCTAATACGTGTTTCATTTAGTGTTATTCCATAAGAATGTATATTTTAGTTTAGAAAGTAGTTTATACCAAAAGCAATATAATTTAGATGACTTATGTCATATTCCACTATTTTTATAAGAAAAATGCAATGTTTATATATTCATAGCATGGTATTGAATGCTTTAAGTTTTGCGAGTAATTTAATGGTGGAAATTTAAATTTAAAAATCAAGTAGAGAAAAATGTCTAATCCATCTATGCCAAAATCAGATAAGAAAGT
>CAKMZG010000209.1:0-2860 GCA_929200335.1 uncultured Alphaproteobacteria bacterium
GCGTGTTGATGTTGATATTTATTATCAACCTGCTGCTAGCAATGTCGCATCAAGCGAAAAACCAGTTGCTGGTAAAGCTTGGGCCAGACGCTAAATCTTATAAAATAAAATATCAGTTGGAAAAATAATATGAGTGAAATGATTGAAACAGATGTGGTCATTATTGGAGCAGGGCCTGTAGGTCTGTTTGCAGTATTTGAATTGGGCTTATTGGATTTAAAATGTCATTTGATTGATATTTTAGATAAGCCTGGCGGCCAATGTGCAGAGCTTTATCCAGAAAAACCAATCTATGATATTCCTGCATGGCCTGAAATTTCTGGTCAAGGCTTGACGGATCGTCTGTTAGAGCAAATTGCGCCATTCAATCCTGAGTTTCACTATAACCGCATGGTTGCAGGGTTAGAAAAACAGGCCGATGGTTCATTCATTGTAACCACTGATGAGGATGAAAAATTCCATTGTAAAGTTGTGGTGATTGCAGCTGGTGGTGGATCGTTCCAACCTAAACGCCCGCCTGTGCCTACCATTGAAGAGTATGAAGGCAAATCCGTATTTTATTCTGTGCGCCGCATGGAAGAATTTCGCGATCAAGACATTTTGATTGTTGGTGGTGGTGACAGTGCGCTTGATTGGTCGCTTGCACTACAACCGATTGCGAAAAGCCTAACGCTTGTACACCGTCGTGATGCATTTCGTGGTGCGCCTGATAGCGTGAAGAAAATGAAAGCCCTCGTTGAAGAAGGCAAGATGAATTTTTCACTGGGTCAAATGACTGGCTTAGAGGGTGAGGGGGGACAGCTTTCAAAGGTAAACTTGAAAAATGCTGATGGCGAATTTTCCGTTGATGCCACGCGCCTATTGCCATTCTTTGGTTTGACCATGAAGTTGGGGCCAATTGCTGATTGGGGTTTAAATCTAGAAGAAAACCTTATCCCTGTTGATACAGAAAAATTCGCAACTTCTGAGCCGGGTATTTTTGCCATTGGTGATATTAATACTTATCCGGGTAAATTGAAACTTATCCTATCTGGCTTCCATGAGGCTGCTTTGATGGCACATGCGGCAAAGGCAATTGTTAATCCAGATGAAAAGGTGGTGTTCCAATATACAACGTCATCTACCAATTTGCAGAAAAAATTAAACGTGAAATAAGGGTCTGTTATGAAAATTAATGTTGTTGATCATAAAGGTGCGCACCACGAGTTAGAAGCCCCAGAGGGCTATCGTGTAATGGAAGTTATTCGCGATTATGACGTTGGCATTAAAGCTGAATGTGGCGGAGCTTGCGCTTGTGCCACATGTCACGTTTATGTTGATAAAGAATGGTTTGATAAAATTCCTGAGCCAACAGATGAAGAAATTGACATGTTGGATGAAGCTTTTGGCGTGGAAGATAATTCTCGTTTATCTTGTCAAATTTTAACAGATGATTCCATTGATGGCATTACGGTTTATCTTGCCCCTGGTACGGAACCAGAGGAAAAAACTGGCGACCGCGCCGCATAATTGACAATCACCCCCAAATAAGTAAAATTATGTTTTGTTTTTGACGGGATTATGAAAAACCTATTTATTTCAACTTGTTTCACATGCATTTTATTTATTTGTACTTCGCAGCTCGCCTATAGTGATCAGGTTTCTGATAGCTATAGCGAAGCGCTAAAGGCTTATGAGGCTAATGATTATAAATCAGCTTTCGAAAGCCTTCAAAAATTAGCAAATAATGGCCACTCAGAATCACAATTGTTATTGGGCAAATTGTATCGTTCTGGATTAGGGGTGCGAAAAAATTCCGAAACTTGTGCAAGGTGGTTTTTGAAAGCTGCCAAGGGTGGGAATGTTAATGCACAATTTAGTATAGGCGTTTTATACTCGTTAGGCACCGGTGTAAAAAAAGATGGTCAAAAAGCACTGGCCTGGTTTGAAAAAGCAGCACAACAAGGTCATGTAAAAGCACAATTAAGTGTTGGAAATGCTTATTTTGAGGGCAAGGATATTCCACAAAATTATAGCAAAGCTGCTTTTTGGTTTCACAAGGCTGCTGAAAAAGATGAACGTGATGCTTATGCTAGTCTAGGTGAGCTATATGAAAAAGGTCTGGGTGTTGAGCAAAATATTGATAAAGCACTTAAGCTCTATAAAAATGCAGCCGATAGGGGCAATTTAAAAGCTCAACTTGCTCTCGTTAGTATTTTTGAAACTGGTGATGAAAAATATCCACCCCATTATGTTTATTGGTTGAAAAAAGCTGCACACCAAGGTGATACGAATTCGTTATATAATCTTGCTATGCTGTATTATGACGGGAAATATATTGATAAAGATTTGTTTAAAGTTGAAGAGTTTTTAATGAGTGCAAGTTCTAAAGGGCATGAATTAGCTACTTTCAAATTAGCATTGTTTTCTATTAATGGTGACTTTGGCGCCGACTCTCAGGAAAGAGGCGTCAAGAGTATGCAATTTCTTGTTTGGTATCATAATCGCTATGCGGAAGATTATGTTGGTCAAAAATTTTTCAAAGGCGATGGCGTACCAAAAGATTATTCAAAAGCCTTCGATCTATTTACTAGATCTGCAATGCAAGGTTATAATCAAGGCCAGTTTCACTTAGCGCTTATGTATACCAAAGATAGTCAATTTAGGCTTGCTTTATTGTGGTTTGAAGTAGCACGCTTAAATGGTTTTGAATATGGACAAGCTGGGATTAATGACGTTTTACCAAAGGTTGTAGAAGAATTATCACAGGATCGTAAATCTGTGGTAAATAATTACCAAGCTGCTGCAAGACGATGCATTAAGACGAATTATAAAGACTGTCAATTTTGATAAATATTTTGCAGTTTCCTTCGGTTTGTGC
>CAKMZG010000209.1:2870-3972 GCA_929200335.1 uncultured Alphaproteobacteria bacterium
GTGCCATTCAAAGGCAGAAAATAATAAATTGAAAGAAATCTGCCATGAGCGACGATGAAGAATATATCTATGATGAAGAATCAGGCGATTGGTTGCCCGCTTCTGAATATAAAGCCAAACAAGAGGCCGCCGCTCAACCAGAAGTGCGTGATAGCCAAGGCGCATTATTACAAGATGGCGATCAAGTAACCTTGATTAAAGATTTAGACGTCAAGGGCGCTGGCATGACATTAAAGCGCGGCACGCTTATTAAATCTATTCGTTTGACTGGCGATTCCCAAGAAATTGATTGCCGCTTTGACAAGATTAAAAATCTCGTGCTTCGTGCAGAATTTGTCAAAAAACGCTAACCTTTCCCATGATTAAGCTGCGCGCCCATCATTTGCTTTGCATGTTAACGTTTAGGGGGCGCGGATATACGCCAACCTTTAGCGCCAATTTTGCAGCACTGATTGCGCGAATGAAATCTGGTGAAACCATCGAGATTGTTGAAGGCGCTGATGACATTTGTGCGCCTTTACAAGGTACAAATCAATGGCATTGCGATGAAGAAGGCCCCCAATCGCGCGATGAGCTTGCGCTTTTAGAATTAAATCAAAAGCTATTTCCTGATGCAGAAATTGGTTCAAAATTTGAATTGAATGCAGAAATTTTTGCCGCCGCCTATGAGCATTTTCAAATTAATGGAACAGGCAATGCCTGTCACGGGTGCCAGTGGAACAGCCTTTGCAATGATATTTTAAAATCAGAGGCTTAATTTAAATCTTTTGCAAAATAGCTTTGTTAAAGCTATCCTCTTCTTTTATTTATAAATTTAAAATGGGGCAGGGATGACAAAGCAAAAAAATGAACCGCAAACTAAGAGTTTTTTTAACCGAAATATAGGGATAATAATATCGTTACTCTATATCTTTGCAGTGGGATTTTTTGCTTGGAAGTTTCTTCCTTCTTGGGTAAAGGAATTTCCAAGTAATGCGCCCAAAGATATCAATGGTAAAACCATTGTCGAAATTTGGCGCAACCTTGGGTTATTGGCAGCGGCGATAATCGGTGTTCCATTTTTGGTTTGGCGCACATCGCTTGCACAAAAACAAACCGATAC
>CAKMZG010000210.1 GCA_929200335.1 uncultured Alphaproteobacteria bacterium
AATCAAAGGCAACAAAAAAAGTAGGGTCATAGACAGCTATATTTAATTCCCGCGCTTTTAAATTATTAGTCTTAACAGGTCGCATTGCAAAAAATGCTAAAAATTGCTTGGTTTTCGTATCATAATCTGTACCTATAGCCGCATCAGCCTTCATTCTAACAGGCTTGCCATTTGCACTAACATGGGTAAAAAAATCATAATCAGAGATAGAAAGACGTATGGTTTTTGCCACATCTTTTAGCTCATCAGGGCTTAAATCACCATCAGCATTCAAATCATGATCCAATAGCATTGTTGCAGAGAATAATTCATCAAAGCGCCAAACATGCCTAATTTCTGTGAGGTTGAAATTCTTATCTGCAACAATTTCCATACGAGATTCAGTGAAAATATGCGGATGCGCACCAGCTTGAAATGATACCAATGTCATCATTGCTATAAAAAATACCAAGCTATATAAATTTTGAATTTTCAGTACCATAATGTTGTCGCTTTAAATTTATAATTTGAAAAATATAAATACGTTACCATATTGTCAAAATCACGGCCATAAACCGTACTATATGATGTTACAACATTTATTTTTATAAAGTTTCAACAAAATTAACAATAAACAACTTTAATGGGTAAAAGGATTTAAGCCTTGCTCTTTTTTAAACCAATCAAAAATATAATCTAAAAAGACACGCACTTTCAATGGCAGGTGGCGCTTTTGCGGATAAAGAACATAAATGCCTAAATCTTTTGCATGGAAATCGCTCAAAATCTCAACCAATGACCCCTCTTCCAATTCATTACGCACTAAAATTTCTGGTGAATAAACCACTCCCACATGATGTAAGCACAATTGTTTAGCCAAATTGGGTGTATTTACTTGTGCTGCTATTTCGACATTTACAGACAGTTCCTTACCAGCAGCATCTTGAAATTTCCAAGCATCTTTTGTGCGGTAATTAGTGTCAATAATACAAGGCATATTTGAAAGCTCATATGGCTTTTCAGGAACACCATATTTTTCCAGAAACTTAGGCGTTGCCACTGTTGTCACATAAAAATCGGATAATTTTCGAGCTATCAATGAGGAATCAACCAATTTTGAAGCTCTAATTGCCAAATCATAACTCTCCTCAACCAAATCCACATAGCGCTCCTCCAAGGCCACATCTAATTTCACATTAGGATGCGTTTCAGAAAATCCTGCCAAAGCTTCCGCCAAATTGGTTCTACTCAAAACTCTTGAAGAGGTAATGCGCAAAACACCACGAGCTTCTCCAGTTTCCGTACTCATGGTTTCTTGCAATTCTTCAAATTGCGCAAGAATATTTTTACCGCGCTCATAAAAGCTTAGCCCTGCTTCCGTTAAAGAGAACTGACGCGTTGTGCGATTGATTAACAATACAGAAAGATCATCTTCCAATTCACGTACATATTTAGAGAGTAACGCTTTAGAGCGACCTGTTTTTCGCGCTGCAGCAGAGTAACCGCTGCTTTCCACAACCTCAAAAAACGCCTTCATTCTAGCAATTTTATCCATAGGATCCCAAAGTATAAAAAATTAATTTAATTTTATTAAAATACAACCATCTATAACATTTAACAATTATTCTTTCTACTACATCACAAACAATTGTTTTCATTATTTTTTTTCATTTATCTTAGCATTTTAGGTTCATTTTCATTCTTCTCTTCAAAGGAAAAATCAGCTATTTCATCCAAAAGAATCAAAATTTCATCACTCACATGATCTAATATTTTCAACCCTTTTTCAGCGCTGGCAGAACGCGGATCACCAACCACTCCCTTTGTATTAAGGTCTTGAGCTTTCCAGCCATAAGCGTGTTTGCCATAGGCACGCAAATATTTATTCTGCTTTGCCATAACCTCTTGCAAATTCTCATGATAATGCAATTCATCTAAATTCACAAAATCAGGTTTCAGCGCTAAAATCAACGATGTTTCAACGGCTCCTCCATGAATGCCATATTCCAGCTCATGTTGAGTAAACAGACTTTCTTTATCTTGTTTGGGCATGGGAAAACGTGTCCAACTGGATGAGACTGCAAAAAACTCATGACGAACGCGCATCTCTAATGCTGCAATAGTCATCAAAGGGGAATTGCCCCCATGGGCATTTAAAAACAATAATTTATTGATGCCCTGCTCTTTTAACAAGGCTGCACGATTAACCCAATGTTCTATGGCTTCCTGATAACTCTTACTTTTTGAGCCTTTATAATCTAAATGCTCAACAGAATAAGTGACCTCTTCAACTGGTAAAAAAACAACATTTAAATGATTATATTGCTTCTTATTATTGAGCTTTTCTATAAGGCGATTTACAAAACCTTCGGCAATAATACTGTCGGTTTCAAAAGGCAAGTGAGGTCCATGCTGCTCAGTTGCCCCAAGTGGCATCACAGCAATAACATTGTCTTTTGATACAGGTAGATTTTCTAATCCTTCATCTGTAATTAAATCTTCAGCATCATTGGCAAAATTAAAATTCCATTTAACTGCAACCATATTTACCTTACCTTTATAATTTAAAAAAAATGAAGCGCGAGACTTTGTGTTTAAACGATTTTATGCCATTATGACAAACTAATTTATATGCAAGAGCATAATAATGGCGTTGGGGTCACAGCTTTCATATAATATGTTGCACTTAATATTTGAATGCGCTTAAATAAAAAGACATATTTTCATTAATTTGGGAAGCGCATCAATCACAAAAGGGACGGTTGTGAGCAATAAAGTTACTTTATCTACAATAGCGCTGGAACTAGGCGTTTCAACGGCAACCGCCTCATTGGCGCTTAGGGATAGCCCTCTAGTTGCAGAAAAAACACGCGAACGCATTAAAGAAAAGGCCTTAGCATCCGGTTATATTTATAACCGCAGAGCAGCCAGTCTCCGCACTTCAAAATCTGATATTGTTGGCGTCATTGTGCGCGATATTATCAATCCATTTTTTGCAGAAATCCTGCATTCCATAGAAGATGAACTAGGGCTAAGTCGTCAACAATTTTTGCTTTGCAATCATGGCGACAACCTTGAATTACAAAATAATTTCATCGGCACTTTAATGCAATTTGGCGCTGATGGGGTAATTATATCGCCCTCCATTGGCACCACGGTTGAAGACATCAAGATGATGGAGCAAAATGGATTGCTCGTCTCTATGGTTGCCCGTGGCGTGGAAGGCACAGACATACCCACTTATTTAGGGGATGATCGCGCTGGCTTTAGAATGGTCACGGAACATTTGATTGAATTAGGCCATCGCAACATTGCTATTGTAGGCGGTAGTACTAAAACCTCTACAGGACGCGAGCGCCGCGCCGGTTTTGAAGATGCTTTTCGAGAGGCAAATTTAGAGATCACCAATGTCACTGATATTGAAACGCCTTATGATCGCAAAGCTGGCTATCAGGCTGTTTCTGAAATTTTAAAATTAAAACACCCACCGACGGCTATTGCTTGCGCCAGCGATACAGTAGCTATTGGGGTAATCAATGGCTTGCGCCATCATGGCCTTGAGGCGGGGCGCGATATTTCTGTTACTGGCTATGATGATATTGATGAGGCGGTGATTTCATCACCTGCCTTAACAACTGTTGCTGATGGTCACCGTGAAATTGGCAAACGTGCTGCGCGCGCACTCATTGCCCGTGTAAAAGGTGAACCTGTTGAAGAAGGCAGCCGCATGATTAAGCCGCAATTAAAGATACGCCAATCCACCACTTTAGCAGCTCAATAAAACAATTTGAAAGACCTTCGCATAATAAGGATTTTGTTGAACTGAGTAGAAAATAATGAAGCGAGAACCGCAGAATATATGAACATATTTGAGGATCGGAGCAAATTATTGACGTACTCAGATTGACGCACTCAAATTGACGCACTCAGGCGGCAAAAGACTATTATGCGAAGGTCTTTTAAATGATATGGCTAGCGCGTGTAG
>CAKMZG010000211.1 GCA_929200335.1 uncultured Alphaproteobacteria bacterium
TTGGTCAGATAAAATTGCTCGTAAAATGCAAGCTTCGAAAGAGGTTTGGGGCAAAATCTTCGGTACAATTAATACTCGTGAAAAATTTCAAAAAAAGCGTGGTGAATTAGCAGCCCGTGAATGGGCGCGCTTTAAAGCCAATGATAGTTTGGAATGTCGAAATTGCCACTCTGAGGAATCAATGGATTTTACGCGTCAAAGTAAACGAGCAAGCGATGCACACCAACGTTTCTTAGTTACAAAGCAGAGAACCTGTATTGATTGCCATAAGGGTATTGCTCATGAATTGCCAGATGCTCATGCTGCATCTATGCAAGAAATTGATGCGAATGCAGTTGGTATGATTGCAGATCAAGCAGAGCTTCGGGAATATCTAACTGAATAAAATATTAGATCCTCCTAGGATGTTAAAAAGCCAAACTTTAAAGTTTGGCTTTTTTTTATTTTCATAAAATACTTGACTATAGAGCGCATCAATTATCGTTAAATTTATAACTGCGCTCTATCTCTTTGTTATTGCATATCACCTAAAAACTGGTGCCCAATTTTTGGGTGAAAATGCTTTAATCTATGACGCTAGAGAATTTCCAGCAGCGCCAAATATTTCAAATGATTCCAATAGACGATCACACATTGAAATTTCACCTTGTCTTGACCATTTGCGTGGGTCATATTTTTTCTTATAAGGCTCATCCGTATCTGGATCAATTTGGTATAAAAACGCGCGTGGGTTTTCGCTTACATAAGCGCCAGCACCTTTTGAATAGGCAAATTGTGTATCGGTATCAATGTTCACTTTAAAAGCTCCATAACCGATGGCTGCTTCAAGATCTGTTTTTTCAGAGCCTGAGCCACCATGGAAAACAAAATCAAATGGGCGTTCGCCAACATTTAGTTCTTTTTCGCCAAGGTCTTGAGCATTTTTTAAAATAATTGGGCGCAGTTTCACATTGCCTGGTTTATAAACTCCATGGACATTGCCAAAGGCTGCCGCAATTGAGAAATGACCTAAATGGGCTAGTTCTTGATAAGATTGCACCACGTGTTCTGGTTGGGTATAAAGACGATCATTGTCAATTTTATCTAAATCTTGACCAACGCCATCTTCTTCGCCGCCAGTAATGCCAAGTTCAATTTCTAAACTCATGCCAATTGCTGCCATGCGAGGCAGGCGTTTGGCGCATTCTGCTAAATTATCTTCAATGCTTTCTTCAGATAAATCAATCATGTGCGAGGAGAATAAAGGTTTGCCAGTTGCTGCAAAGTTTTTCTCGCCCTCAGCAATCATACCATCAACCCATGGCAATAAGCCACGGTTAGCATGGTCAGTATGCATAACAACGCAAATGCCATAATGTTTAGCAACTGTATCAGCATGTCGTGCCGCACTTACAGCGCCTGCAACTTGTGCTGAAAGTGTATTTTCAATGCCAGCACCTGCAAAAAATTGTGCACCACCGCCAGATAATTGAATGATAATATCTGATTTGGTTTTTGCTGCAGCTTCTAGGGCTGCATTCATGGTTGATGTGCTGGTGACGTTAACAGCAGGTAATGCAAAACCTTCTGATTTGCACCAGTTTACTAAGGTTTTATAGTCTTCACCCGTAACAACACCTGGGGATAATTTTGGTCGGCTCATAATACCTCACATGTTTGGTTGTATAAATGAATGCCAACATGGCCTACATTTAAAATTTTTAAAAAATTTAAAAATCTTATGGCACAAGCTATTTGAGCCAACAAGTGGCATTTCTGAGTTAAATCCTTTTAAAAATGAAGAATTTTAAATTATTCACACTTAAACCGATTAAATTTTACTTTGAATTTTTCAATCTTCAAATTCCCGTACTGAATATCTAAAGATGTATTCAATTTTGATTATCTAATAGCTTTTAACACAGCAGATTTGGTGTTAGCTATAGCTATGCTGCTAAAGCTTGATGCTTTATATATGAATTCAAAACGCCGCTATAATTTATTGGTATAAAAATATTAGTTTATTGTTTTAGCTTCTTTTATCAGATATTCTTATAACTATGTCATATAGTTATATTGAAGGCCTTGCACTAGAAAATATAAATTTTTCTACGTTGATGTTGCCCATTGAGGCAGCAACTGAAGCGCTTTGTCGTTTGGATGAACGCTTATTTCGCAGTGAAGCATTGGCAGATGGTTTTATTTCTCGTACCCATTATCAAGAAACTTGCGCTAATCTTTGGATGGATGGGGAGCTGATCCACTTAAAAGATTTGGTGTTGCACGATGTGGAAGCTGATATACGCGCGCCAACCCATGAATTAACGCGCGGCGCCCATTTGCTCCATTTGCGTCGACGCTTGTTTAATCAACAAGGCAAATGGCCAATTGATAAGGCTGGTATATTAAATTTAATCAACCGTCCAGATGGGTTTGATAATGTTTTCAATTATGATGAAGGTGTAAAAGAAAAGAATAAGAGAGTTGAAAAAGAAAAGCAAAAAGAAGATCACGTAGAGGGTCTTTATAAAGCCATTGATGAAATTACAGAGCGCAGCCAAAATATTATTGAACAAATTAAGTCGGGTGAAAAAATAAAGGCAAGAAATACTCAAGAATCAAAGCCCAAAGATGGGTATGCCAGTATTGCTGAGGATGTGGCTGATCCTTTAGAACAATGGTTGGAGTTGATTGAATTTACAAAAAAATATCCTGCCGTATTTGCCGCTGCAATTTTATTAGATGCTTGGCTATTGTTAAAGCCTATTGAAAATTCAAACGCATTTGGGCGCTTACTTTGTTGTTATATATTAAATCAGCGTTTAACTAGCAATGTTATGCCGCCTATTATAAAGGGTTTGCAGAAATCGCGCAAAAGATGGCAGTCATTTGAAAAAATAGAAGTTAGACTGGCAATAATATTAGAGGGTTTTGAGCTTGCTGGTGGTGAGGCAATGAGTGAGTTAGATCGCCTATCACTTGCCCATGAACGGATGATGTTGGCGGCAAAAAAATGTCGCTCAAATTCAAGCTTGCCAGGGTTAATTGATCTTTTTATTCAATATCCCGTGGTTTCAACCGCCTCAGCATCTAAGGCTTTGAATATAACGCCCCGAGCTGTAGATCAATTGTTAAAGCAACTAGGATCTGCTGTGCCTCGTGAACGTACAGGGCGTGGGAGATATCGCATGTGGGGTATTATTTAGAACCTTTATCGAAATAAACAAAGGCGCTCTAATATATAGCGCGCCTTTGAATGGATAAGTCTGAAGTATTTGCCTATTCAGCATCAGCGCTGGTAGCATTCAATTGACCATATTTTTCTATGCCAATTTGCTCAATCAATTCTAATTGAGTTTCAAGAAAATCAATATGGCTTTCTTCGTCTGCGATTAGCGTCTCAAAAAAGTTTTTAGAGATATAATCGCCTTCTTTTTCGCAAATGTCGCGTGACTTTGTATAAGCAGTCCAAGCGTCTTTTTCACCGGCAAGGTCAGCTTCCAATACTTCCTTTACATTTTGACCAATACGTAAAGGCGCAACAGTTTGAAGGTTAGGATGTCCCTCGAGGAAAATGATACGCTCTATGATTTTATCAGCATGACCCATTTCTTCAATGCTCTCAGCACGTTCTTTGGCTGCCAATTTAGAGAAGCCCCAATCGTCTAATAGGCGGTAATGCAGCCAATATTGATTAACCGCACCTAGCTCTAAAAACAGAGCTTCATTTAAACATTCAATTACTTTTTCACTACCTTTCATGGCATGTCCTTTCAATATTAACTAATATAAAAAATACATCTAGTTTAGAATTATTCTAAACTAGATGTATTTCAATTAAACTTCAAGTCTCTATTTTGCATTTTTGCAAGAATTTGGGCGGTTTAGCAGCGTTCATGTTCTTCTTTTATGCGATTGAGTACAGGCATTAATTTTGAGTTAGGTATTTGTTTTTGTTTATGATATTCACCTGAAGTT
>CAKMZG010000212.1:0-1126 GCA_929200335.1 uncultured Alphaproteobacteria bacterium
AATTCACATAAGCGCATCAAGCTCTAGATGCATTAATGCGTGGATATCAAATTAAAGACGCAATCTTGAAACCCAGAAGATCAAAAATCAAACCTGCATTTCAACTTTAAAAAACTCCCATCCAGAATTGCTCTAATGATAAAAAACTGGCAGGGTGTTTTAATTACAGATTGAGTTAAGGGATAATTTTGATGAACGGATTTAGAGCGCGGATGCGATCAATAGTTCATGACAACGACACAAAACACGGCAGGATCTTTGACATTGCTGTTCAAGTTTTTGTGCTGATATCTGTCGCCTCTTTCACCATCGAAACCCTGCCCAATTTGCCAGAAAAATATCAAGAAATTTTAAATGACATTGAGACTGCTCTCATCATCATTTTCACCTTTGAATATTTGCTACGGGTTTGGGTTGCAGAAAAACCCCTTAAATATATTTTTAGTTTTTATGGTCTAATTGACCTCATGGCTATTTTACCATTTTATTTAAGTACAAGCGTTGACCTTCGAGCGCTTCGTTCGCTTCGGTTTTTAATCTTATTTAGAATAATGAAGCTGATCAAATTTACCAAAGCTATGAATAGATTTTCAAAGGCGCTTAAATTGGCAAAAGAAGAAATCATCATCTTCTTAACCGCGACTGTGATCATCCTTTATTTAAGCTCAGTTGGCATATATTATTTTGAAAACGCAGCCCAACCCGAACAATTTGCCTCTATTATTCACAGCCTTTGGTGGTCAGTAGCAACTTTAACAACCGTTGGCTATGGTGATATTTATCCCATCACTCTGGGGGGAAAGTTTTTTACCTTCGTTATTTTAATGATTGGGCTGGGGATTGTTGGCATTCCTGCCGGCTTAATCGCTTCCGCCCTCTCAGCCGTACGCCGCGAGGAAGAAAGTAAAGCAAAATCCGAATAAGCTCATCACAGGCCTATTCGGATCAGCCATTCATAAGAAATTTTACAGATCGCGCGGCTCTAATCTCAATTGACCAAACTCGCTTTCAACGCGCAATTCGCCGTAATTGCTCATGGCAGCATTATCAATTACCCCTACGCCCACATTGCATTCTTTACGTGGAGAATAGGCAGATGCGGAAATAAAGCCCACCTCTTTATCAC
>CAKMZG010000212.1:1136-3570 GCA_929200335.1 uncultured Alphaproteobacteria bacterium
CATCATAACAGGCCATTTATGCTGGTTAGAGCGCATTAAAGGATCGCCAGATAAGAATACACCCAAGAAGCTGCGAGTAATCCCTGCTTCAAAATGCGCCTTTAATGCAGCCTTGCCAATATAGTCATCCTCACGTTTTAAGGATACAAATTTGCCAAGCCCTGCCTCATAAGGCGTACATTGGTCATCCGTATCGGCACCAATAGAAAGCAGACCACTTTCCACGCGCTCAATCATATTGGGGCAACCTGGGCCAATATCATAACTGGCTCCTGCATCACGCACTATATCCCAAAGTCTATCACCTTGTGAGCCATCACGCAGATAAAGCTCAAAGCCACCTTGATGTGACCAACCAGAACGCGCAACAACCAAAGGAATGCCATCTAAGGTAAATTCTTTAAACGCAAAGTGCTTCAGCTCTTTCACCCAATCACCACAAATATCAGCAACCAACGCCTCAGCCTTGGGGCCTTGAATAGCAAGTGGTGAAACATCGCCTTCATAAACCTCCACATCATAATTGCCTTGGCCGGCAATAGCGCGCGCCCACAATAGAATATCCGTATCAGCAATTGATAGCCAATATTCCTCATCCGAAATGGGCAGAAGCACGGGATCATTGATAATACGCCCTTGAAAATCACAAAGCGGCACATAACGTCCTTGAATAACGCCATCCACCTCTTTGCGCACCTCGCCTAAATTGCGCGGTGTTAGATAGCGCACAAGACGCTCTGCATCCTTACCCTTGATGATAATTTGGCGCTCTGCTGCCACATCCCACATTGCAACACCTTCAGTGAGGCGCTTATATTCCGCCATCACATCGCCAAAACCTGCTGGCATAAGCATATGATTATAAGTGGTAAAATGAGAAACCCCCGCTTCAATTGTCTTGTCAAAAAACGGGGATTTACGCAAACGTGGGCCAATGCCGATGTTAAGGTTCATATCGCCTCCAAAAAGATAAATTAAGTTGCATCAAATCTATCTTATTATTTTTGATATGATTGCCTTATCACGACGTTTTATTGCGTGATTAACCGACAATTGAGATTTGCATCAGCATTGATAATAAAATCAAAGCGCCAGAGACTTTATATGACTGAATTTAGCAATACGCTCTGCTTGCGCCTCTACATCACAGCCATAAACAATACAACCAAAATGATTTTTACCGCTCCAATCCTCTCTATTATGAGGTTTAACAGAAGCAGCATATTGAAACACCTCGTCATGAACAAAGACTTTTTTCTTAATACGCGGCCACACAGTAGCGCGCAGCAAATATTGATCATAATGAGAAAATGACATTTCTTTTTCAACATACTCACCCTGCAACTCTTGCAGAACTGGTAAAATACCAGCAACGCCCCCCCAAAGCCCTGCTAATATTAACTCCGAATGGCTGTACCAGTCTCTAATGATGTGAAATAACTCATCGCTTTCAATCCATTGATCAATTAATTCAGCCTCTTTTTTAGTAATGACGGAGTCCACATCGCGGATCAAAACACGTCCGCTTTTATCCCAATCTAGAGGTTTAAAGCGCCATACCAGCTTATCCATCGAAGATTGCCCTGACGGCTCGTGCACTACCTCAATCTTAAGTTTTTTAATCTCATTAAGCATATCTTCTGGCACTGTATCGTCTACAAAGATAACCATCTGCCAACCAGGAAAATATTTCTCGATCGCGAGATAATTATCAAAAACACCACGTAGATATTTGGGTCTATCACCAAAAAGCGAAAACGAAATGTAGTTTTGCGCATCTGGCCTTTGCTTTAAATGAGCTTTAGCAGATCGCTTTCTAATGGCCTTAAAATCAGCAGCTTCACAAACTTGCCTATCTTTCTCTGCTAACGATTTAAGGCCGTATTCTTTAGCCTTTTCCAACTCCCCCAATTTTTTATATATAGAACTTGCACCATCGTAAATATTTGCATTGCTAATGTTATGTTGCATAAGGGTTTCAAAAGCAGATTTAGCTTCATTAACGTGACCTAGCATACTATTTAGCATTAGATTAGCCTCCAGCAAGGCAGGATCATCCGGATAAAACTCCAAGCTACTTTGAATAACGCTTAATGCACTTGGTAAATCGTTATAATTATATTGATAAAAAGCCAACAACTGATAAAGCCAAGCAGGTTTTTTATTTCCATCGATATCATTTGCCACATTAATGAGCAAAGAAAAGGCTTCATTCTTTCGACCTTGAGACCACAATTCCCTAACTTGTTTAAGTATTCTTTGCTTGCTTAATCTTACTTGTCCATTGACCTGCTGGCTCATAATAATTAAATCCATTAAATAAAAAATTTTGCTTATATTATAACATAATAAAAAATTCGGTAATAATACTATCGGCTAGCGCGTGTAGCGCCTAGCGCGTGTAGCATTTAAGTGGATTCACTTAAATGAGAAC
>CAKMZG010000212.1:3580-3949 GCA_929200335.1 uncultured Alphaproteobacteria bacterium
TGTAGCGCCTAGACACAACAGGCGCCGGCAAATTAGACCTAAAAAAGGGGAGCCGAAGCCCCCCTTTTCCAATTCAATATACTAAACTTAGTGATCAAATTTTTTGATCTCACCAGAGCGTAAACGCGCTGAATAAGATGTTAGCTCTTTCTTCACAAGCTTCATTAAGAAATAAAGTGCAAAGACGTTAACCACAGCCATTGCAAAGATCGCAGCATCAGAGAAATCAATCACTGGACCAAGATTTGCAGCTGCACCAATCACGATAAAGATGCAGAAAATAAACTTAAACACACATTCAGCAGTTTTACCTTCACCGAATAAATATGTCCAAGCTTTCAAGCCATAGTATGACCATGAGATCATGGT
>CAKMZG010000213.1 GCA_929200335.1 uncultured Alphaproteobacteria bacterium
CTTTATGGGTTGAAAACTTTTGCGGTGCAAAGGACATGCGCCATGTTTCTGAATGGCCTCAAGATGCGCCTTGGTGCCATAGCCTTTATGGCCAGCAAAGCCATATTGAGGGTAGGCATCATGCGCCTTTATCATGATGCGATCACGGGTAACTTTTGCCACAATAGAGGCAGCCGCAATGGAGAGTGAGCGGCCATCACCTTTCACTAATGCCTCACCAGCACAGGGCATGGGTGAAAAAATACTGTGGGGCAAATCGCGGCCATCAATCAAAGCAAAATCGGGTGAAATTTCCAGTGCTTGTAGGGCTTGGTTCATGCCCAATAGACTGGCCTGTAAGATGTTGATCTCATCGATGGTTTTTGCACTTACCACCGATATGGCCACATGGCAGCTTGCCATTATCTCATCAAAAAGTGCCTCGCGGCGCTTTTCTGTGAGCTTCTTGGAATCATTTAAGCCTTCTGGGATATTGTCATCATCCAAGATTGCAGCCGCAGCTACAACGGGTCCAGCTAAAGGGCCTCGGCCTGCCTCATCAGCACCAGCAATTACACTAAACCCCTCATCGCGACAGCGTTGTTCATTGCTGAAGTCTGGTGAAATTATAGTGGCTTTGGTCAAAATAAAGCTTTCAAATTATGTGGTACTTCTAAAGTCAGAGTAAAAAAGAACCATAAGAAGACTTATTTGCCGATGGCTTCAAATGCAGCAATAGCAGCCATATTAACGATCTCCGCATCATTAGCGCCAAGGCTCACAATCTGCACAGGCTTATTTAAGCCTATAAGTAAGGGGCCAATCACGGTGGAGCCCCCCAATTCTTGCAGCATTTTAGTTGCAATGGAGGCAGAGTGGAAGGCTGGCATTACTAAAACATTAGCAGCACCTGTAAGGCGTGAGAAAGGATAATTCTTTTTCATCAAGTCATAATCTAAGGCCACATCGGCTGCCATATCGCCTTCATATTCAAAATCAACTTTGCGCTGATCAAGAATACGTACAGCCTCTCTGATTTTCTCTGAGCGCTCGCCTTTGGGGTGGCCAAATGTAGAATAGGCCAACATACCAACCCTTGGGGTATAACCAAAGCTTCTTGCAAAGTGTGCTGCTTCAATAGCTATATCAGCAAGCTCTTCAGCTGTTGGCATATCAATTACAGCTGTATCGGCTACAATCACAGTGCGTCCACGACATAGGGCAAGAGATGCCCCAATGACACGGTGCCCAGGCTTTGGATCAATCACACGTTTGGTGTCTTTTAACACGATGGAATAGTTACGCGTAACGCCCGTTACCATGGCATCTGCATCGCCCATAGCAACCATGGTTGCGCCAAAGTGGTTACGATCATTAGAGATGATGCGCAGGCAATCGCGGTGTAGGAAACCTTGACGTTGTAAACGCGCATAGAGGTAATCTGTGTAGGCTTCGCGGCGACTTGATAGTTTTGCATTGTTAATTTCAATGCCTGGGCGCTCAATATCTATACCGGCCTGTTCAGCACGGTATTTGATTTTATAATCACGGCCAATCAAAATAGCAGTACCAAGACCTTGGTCAACAAAGGATACAGCCGCGCGCATTACTTGCTCTTCTTCACCTTCTGCAAAGACCACACGTTTTTGATGTTTTCTAATGCGGTCAAAAATACGTTGCAGCGTAGAAGCAACAGGATCACGACGCGCTGAGAGTTGCGCTTTATAGGCATCAAAATCTTTAATTTCTTGACGCGCTACGCCTGATTCCATTGCAGCTTTGGCAACAGCAAGTGGAAGAGTCGAGATCAAACGAGGATCAAAAGGCACAGGAATGATGTAGTCGGGGCCAAATTTTGGGCGGTGACCTTGATAGGCTGCTGCCACTTCATCTGGTACATCTTGGCGTGTGAGTTCTGCCAAAGCATTCACGCAGGCGATTTTCATCTCTTCATTGATGGTGGTGGCATGGACATCTAGCGCACCCCGAAAAAGATAAGGAAAACATAGGACATTATTCACTTGATTAGGATAATCGGAGCGCCCAGTTGCAATAATTGCATCATCACGAACAGATGCAACATCCTCAGGGGTAATTTCAGGATCTGGGTTAGCCATGGCAAAAATAATTGGGTTTTTAGCCATGCTTGCAGCCATATCTTTGGACATAGCACCAGCAGCAGAAAGACCTAAGAAAATATCTGCGCCATTAACAGCCTCAGCAAGTGTGCGGGCGTCAGTTTCAATGGCATGCGCAGATTTCCATTGATCCATGGATTCTTCACGCCCTTTATAAATAGCGCCTGAGCGATCACACATGATTACATTCTCATGGGGCATGCCCATGGCTTTGATTAGTTCAACACAAGCAATAGCCGCAGCCCCAGCACCATTGCAAACAAGTTTTGTATTTTTGATATCACGCCCTGTAAGGTGCAATGCGTTGATGATACCAGCTGCCGCGATGATGGCCGTACCATGTTGATCATCATGGAATACGGGAATATCCATCATTTCGCGTAATTGTTGCTCGATGATGAAACATTCAGGCGCTTTAATATCTTCTAAATTAATTCCACCGAATGAAGGACCTAAATAGCGCACTGCATTAATGAACTTTTCTGGATCTTCTGTATCAACTTCCAAATCAATGCTATCAATATCGGCAAAGCGTTTGAATAATACCGCCTTGCCTTCCATAACAGGCTTTGATGCGAGGGCGCCCAAATTACCAAGGCCAAGGATGGCGGTGCCATTTGAAATTACTGCAACCATATTGCCGCGTGATGTGTAATCAAAAGCTTTAGCAGGGTCTTGGGCAATGGCTTCTACTGGCACGGCAACGCCTGGAGAATAGGCGAGGGATAAATCGCGTTGTGTTGCCATTGGCTTTGTTGGGTTAACTTCTAATTTTCCGGGCTTGCCTTGGCTATGAAATGCAAGTGCTTCCTCAGCGGTTACTGAAGGTTTGTTGGCTTTATTAGAACCTGATGTCATGGATTTTCCTGCCTTTATATATAAAGAATGCCCTCTTTTAACGATGGTGCGCTAAAGTCACAAGTAAAATAAATGTTGAAGGTTCTTTTAGAAAATAGAAAAAGCTAGCATTTGTGCTAGAGTAATAAACTATTGGGGTAAATTGATCATCTGGGCAGGAAAATAAGTGTCAATAAGTGAAACTAAAATAGAAGATAAAGCTGAAAACAAGGCAGAAGAGCAAGCTGAAGCAAAAGCAAAAAAAGCGACTGCTCCAACACCTATGATGGCTCAATATATCGAAATAAAAACGGCTAACCCCGATAGTCTGCTGTTTTATCGCATGGGCGATTTTTATGAGTTGTTTTTTGAAGATGCAGAAATTGCCTCGCGCGCTTTGGGAATTACTTTAACCAAACGCGGAAAGCATGAAAACCAAGACATTCCCATGTGTGGGGTGCCTGTGCATGCGGCTGATGATTATTTGCAAAAATTAATAGGCTTTGGTTACCGTGTTGCAGTTTGTGAGCAAATGGAAGATCCTGCAGAGGCCAAGAAGCGCGGGCATAAAGCGGTGGTACGCCGCGATGTTGTGCGTCTTGTAACACCTGGCACTATTACAGAAGAAAAATTGCTTGATCCCTCAAGCGCCAATCATCTTAGCGCTTTAGCACGTTCAGGTGGTGATGGCGAGAATGCCCAATATGCGCTTTCTTGGATTGATCTCTCAACAGGGCAGTTTCAAGTGGTGGAAACTGCATTGCGCCGTTTATCCGCTGATCTTGCACGTATTGAACCCAGCGAGTTAGTATTGTCTGATAGTCTCTTTTATGACGATAATGTTCGTGAAATTTTGGACATCTTTAAATTTGCCATATCACCACAACCACCAAGCAGTTTTGATAGTACATCTGCACCCAGCCGTTTAGCAGATTTTTATAAAATTAAAACGTTG
>CAKMZG010000214.1 GCA_929200335.1 uncultured Alphaproteobacteria bacterium
CTGAGCAGGGGGGATGGTTTCACGCAGATGCCAAAAGTGGTCTTGTTGGGCTAGTGTTTGGGCAATTACGCCGTCTTTAATCATGGCTTGCTTAAAGCCTAGATCTAAAATTTGACTCATTAAGCCATTTGCATCTTCATTGCTGCGGGTGGAGGAAATCTCAAAAAGCGCCACATAGGGAAATTGCGAAGCAAAGGGTTGTTTAAGATCGGGAAAATTATCACCCAAAATCTGCATTGCGCATTTCGAGATCAGCTCAAAGCCTGTCAAATTAGTATCCGCCAACCCTTTTGCCAGATTGAAAAACTCTAAAGCTGGTTCAGGGCTATCAAACCCCACATAGGCAACTTCTCGTGCAATAGGTTTGGGGAAAAGTTTTAGACAGGCGGCGGTGATAATGCCTAATGTACCTTCAGCGCCTATGAAGAGGTTTTTTAAATCATAGCCGCGGTTGTCTTTCTTTAGGCTACGCAATCCATCCCAAATCTCACCAGAAGGTAAGACAACCTCAAGCCCCAAAACCATTTCACGGGCATTGCCATAGGCTAAAACCCCCGTGCCACCTGCATTTGTGGAGAGATTGCCGCCAATTTGCGCCGTTCCCTTGGCCGCTAAAGATAGGGGGAAAAGATGATCATGCTCATCTGCTAGATTTTGTAGATTTTCTAAAATGCAGCCCGCTTCAACCACCATATTTTTAGCATTTGGGCTGATGCTACGGATTTTATTCATCCGTTCGAGAGAGATTAAAAGTTCAGACCTATCAGGATTTTGACCAGCCACGGCACCGCCCACAAGGCCTGTATTGCCGCCAATGGGGGTCACTGGTTGGTTTAATTCTGATGCTAATTTTAAAATCTTTGAGACTTCCTGCGTATTGGAAGGTTTTAAAATGAGCGGTGAACTGCTTTGAAAGTTGCCACGGCGCTCTTCAAGATAGGGCGCTTTATCCTGCGCGTTGGTAAGGGCATATTTCTCACCTACAATATCAATAAAAGCTTGATAATTTACATCTGCCATTAGCTTTGCACCTCAGCTCTTGGTGCAGCCGCGCGGTTTAAGCGATCATTAATAGCAAGGCCAATGCCGTGATTGGGGATGGGCTGCACGGCAATTCTATCAATGCCTTTTGCATCGAGTGCTTTCATATGGGCATAAAGATTGCTGGCGGCCTCGATTAAATCGCTCGCTATAGAGAGATTTAGATAGTGGGTGTTCATCTCTAAGCCTTCTGGTTTGTCACTGCCAAAAAGTAGGGCAGCCTCGCCACTTTCAATAGTTGTTGCGTTCAAACGCACCTTTGCATTGGGGGCGTAATGGGAGAGCATCATGCCTGGCGCCTCAATTTTGGGTGCTTCAATGCTAGTAGTAGTGGCTTCTTGGGGGTGTTCAATTTCAGATACTGGCAAACCAAGGGCTGAGGCAATCATTTCAGCCGTAATAGCACCAGCGCGTAGGATACGGATGCTTTGCCCTTCGATTTTAAGAATGGTGGATTCCAAGCCCACATCGCAAGTGCCACCATCTAAGATATAATCAACCTTATCGCCTAAATCATCTTTAACATGCTGCGCGGAGGTGGGGCTAATTTTGCCTGATGTATTGGCACTTGGAGCGGCCAAAGCGCGGTCATAGGCTTTGATGAGATCGTGCGCTATGCCTTGGGGGGCGCGTAATCCGATGGTGTTGAGATTTGCCGTTACCAAATCATGGGCGGGGCAAGTTTTGGTTTTTGGCAGCACGAGGGTTAAGGGGGCAGGCCAAAAGGTTTCTGCTAAGCGCTCGCTTAAAATATCAAAGTCTCCGTAGCGCTTTGCCATTTCGATATTACTTACATGGCAGATGAGGGGATTAAACTGCGGACGACCTTTGGCGGCAAAAATCTGCGCCACCGCTTGGCCATGATGAGCATCGGCGGCTAAACCGTAGACGGTCTCGGTGGGGATGGCTACGAGATTGCCCGCACACAGATGTTCTTGTGCTATTTTTAGATTATTTTCCATCTTAGCCATCGATACTTTCATACGCCATTTACAAGTTAGCCTTTATTTAAGTGAATTTGGCGATATGTGAAAGATATTTTTCATTATAGTTTAATTCATATACTTATGAAGTATATATTTATTATTTTCTTTAATTATGTAATTATATATGAAATTTTATCAACTATTAGTTTTATTATGAGTAATTATATTTGTGAATTAAAAAATTATATAAGTAATGTTCTTATTTCAACTAATATTAAGGTGTTGAAACATTTGTTTGGGGCAGCCTTTTTATCTTTGAGTGTTGTCTTTCTTTTACTCTTATTAACAGAAGGCGTTACGGTGGATGATATCCCCTTTTATGTAGCACTTGTTTTAACGTCCTTTATTTTGGGTGGCGCAGTTTTACCTTATTTTATTAATGATGATGATCGTGGCATTAGAATTGGAATTGGGATTGTCAAGGCATTAGTGGGCGCTTTCTTGTGCTGGATGCTTGCCTTTTTGATGATTGTTAGTTTTCATCAAATGGTTGCTGCTATCATTGGAAATCAAAGAGCTTTAGCATTATTTTCTGATGTTTATTTTCCGATTTTTATTAATCAATATGGTTTTATGTCATCGTTTTTCTTTATTTTTGCGACTTTTTTAATGTTGCTATTTTGGAGGGTAATATATTCCAAACTCGAAAATTGAATGGTTAGCTGTGTTGTTCATTAAAAAACAAGGTTTTAAAATTTAGATGAAAATTGGGAAGATAATATTTAGATCAATAGGTGCATTTATAGTACTGCTTATACTTGATGTTTTTATAGCAGTTCAAGCAGGTAATTATCTTGAAAAAAACGATGTGTTTTTTCATGAGCACTATGGGGTGGAGAGGCTTAAGCAACTCAATTGGGAGCCTCATGGTGATGAACAAAACTGTCGATTTGGTAAAGTATTTTATATTTATACATATAAAACTTGCTTTGAACTATATCCTTATAAAGATGAATGGTTTCGTTCAGATGGTTTGCCAAGAAGGATTACTTATTTATCTGGCTCACCCCAACCATTGATTTTGGCAAGCTTGTTTCCAGGGATGTTTGGAGTTGATGGTTATATATATAATGGCGTTGGATTGCAGGGTTATATTCTTGCAATTCGCAGTGGTAAGATTGTGAGAAATTTGCCGCAGCGAATAGATGAAAATGGTAGAAAAATCTTTAATATTTTAAGAGATGAATATGGCGATATTATTACTGATGAAGAGGGTAATATCTCAACAGAATTTGGTCGTATATATAACAAAGATGGTAAGTGGATAAATCAAGAAGAAGTCATTCGAAAAAACAAAAACAGAGATAAAAAAAGGAAAAATAATGGCTGAAATTAATCGTGCGGAATCAAATATCATGAGTGTTCGCGATACGGATTACGAATTTCGCATTCAAGGCAGTTGTGAGATATTAAAAACTCGAAAATTGAATGGTTAGCTGTATTGTTCATTAAAAAAATGAAATTTTAGAATGAAAATTAGAAAAATTATATTCAGATCGATAAGTGTATTTTTAACTATTCTCTTTTTTAGTTTGGGAATTCTCCTCATTAACAATATCAATGACGATGAGAAAGAATGGAATAATGTTTTCGAGCATAGCCTGCAACTAATAAGCCAAGGTGAATGTCAAGATGCATGGCGCTATTTATGGCAAAATAGAAAAGAAAGAGATTCTTTTTCATATTTATTTCTTTCAACTTTTGCTGACTCTGATTCATTGCAATTAGAAGCAGATATACGAGATATACAATTCAAACTGTCTATGCTTGCTGCATTAGATGGCCAGCTTACAATTTATCCTAAAATAA
>CAKMZG010000215.1 GCA_929200335.1 uncultured Alphaproteobacteria bacterium
TCAAAATGCCGCTCTAGATTCCTTAATTGGCGCGAATAGTTCTCATTTAAGTGAAGCCACTTAAATGCTACACGCGCTAGCATTTAGGTGCATGATGTTCTATTATGCGTTTTAATAATAAAAGCCCGCTCAAAATATTTGAGCGGGCTTTTTATTTTGAAGTTTAACCACAGATTAAACGGCAGCTTCGTACATTTCAGCTACATATTCCCAGTTAATTAGATTATCAACAAAAGCTTCCAAATATTTTGGACGGGCGTTGCGGTAATCAATATAATATGAATGTTCCCAAACATCACAACCTAAGATTGGTTGTGCACCATGTACTAGTGGGTTTTCACCATTGGCTGTTTTCATTACTTCAACTTTGCCATCTTTAACAGCCAACCAGCACCAGCCAGAGCCAAATTGCGTAGCGCCAGCTGCCATGAAATCTGCTTTAAATTTATCGTAACCACCAAGATCGCTCTCAATTGCTTTTAGTAAGTTGCCTGGGATTTTTGAAGCGCCACCGCCACCATTTGGTGCCATCCAGTTCCAGAAATGAATGTGGTTATAATGTTGGCCAGCATTGTTGAAGAGGCCAGCATTTTTACCAAAGCTTTCTTTGACAACGTCTTCAAGGCTTTTACCTTCAAGGCCAGAACCTTCAAGCAGATTGTTACCGTTGGTTACATAGGCCATGTGGTGCTTGTCGTGGTGAAACTCTAGTGTTTCTGTTGACATGTAGTCTCCCAATGCATCGTAGGCATAGGGTAGGTCTGGCAATTCAAAAGCCATTTGCTTCTCCTTTAAATTAATTATTCGAATTATGAATGAAACGCCCATTCATCTTGTTTGAAAGATAACAGTCCAAAGGGGGAATTTCAATGAGGGGGCATAAAAATCTTTAGATATTCTATAGGCTCGAAGTTTGTTTTCCAAAATATAATAAATTTAGCGCATGTAGCGTTTAAGTGGATTAACTTAAACGAGAATTATTCGCGCAAACTAGAATCTAGAGCGGCGTTTTGAGTTCATATAAATGCATCAAACTCTAATGTGCATTTGTTATTTCTAAATTTAATAATTTACTCTTGAATTCAAAGATTTATAGTATACCCTAGAAATTATTATAAGGACATTCTAGTTGTTTTTAATACTTGAGGGGCGTTAAGGAGTGTTCTCTGACTTTTTTATATATTCATGTTTTAGGGTAATTATAAATGAACAAAACCTTTTATCAGCTGTATGTTTTTGATGCATACGGTACTTTATTTGATGTACATTCGGCAATTTATAAATATAGAGAAAAATTAGGCAGTGATGGCCTTGCAATGTCTCAGCTTTGGCGGGTTAAACAATTGGAATATTCTTGGGTTAGAACTTCCATGAGGGTTTATCAAGATTTTTGGGAATTGACACAGCAGGCATTGGATTATGCTTTAGCTGAATATCCATCTGTGCCTAAAAAATATCGACAAAAGCTGCTTGAGGCTTATATGGAATTAAACTGCTATGATGAAGTGCCTGAGGTATTATCTGAAATAAAAAAGAATGGCGGTGAAGTTGCTATTTTATCTAACGGTTCAAAAGAAATGCTCAATGCCGCAATTGGGGCATGTAAATTGGCCCCCTTTATCGATGCAGTGATAAGTGTGGACGATATAAAGTGCTTTAAACCAGATAGTGCTGTTTATGGGCTAGTGACTGAGCGTTTTAGAGTCTTGTTAAATAATATAACTTTTCAATCTTCAAACCGTTGGGATATTGCAGCAGCCTCTCAGTTTGGCTTTGATACAGCTTGGATTAACCGCTCGGGTTTGACGGATGAATATATGGATTGTCCCCCAAAACGAATTTTGAGGGACTTGACTATGGTGCCTAATATTAAACCTTAAATAGCACTAAAATCCACGCTTCAGGCTGCCTAAAATACCTCGCACTAAGGCACGCCCTAGTGATGAGGCCACAGAGCGGGTGACAGATTTAATGGCGGCTTCAGTTACGCTTTGGCGATTGCTTGAGCGTTTTCTACCTCGTGCGCGACTGCCACGGCGGGATAGCTTTTCTTCATCTTCTCGTTTGCGCTCTGCTTCTTCTGCTTTACTGCGTTCTTCAGATCGCTTTGTGAGAATCTCATAGGCAGACTCTCTATCAACCCGTTCATCATAGATGCCAGTAACTGGGCTGATTTCAATAGCATCTTGGCGCTCCTCATCAGTGAGGGGGCCTAATTGAGATTGAGGTGGGCGGATTAATGTGCGCTGAACCATCGAGGGTACGCCTTTTTTCAAAAGGGTAGAGACTAGCGCTTCTCCCACGCCCAGTTGTGTGATGGCTTCCATAGCATCAAAATCAGGATTAGGGCGGAATGTTTCGGCCGCAGTTTTGACAGCTTTTTGCTCGCGTGGGGTATAAGCCCGCAGCGCATGTTGAATGCGATTACCCAATTGAGATAGCACGGGGTCTGGAATGTCCAATGGATTTTGAGTTACAAAATAAACGCCAACACCTTTAGAGCGGATGAGTTTAACCACTTGTTCTACACGCTTGATTAGAATTTTGGGCGCATCAGAAAACAATAAGTGAGCTTCATCAAAGAAGAAGACGAGTCGAGGTTTGTCTAAATCGCCAACTTCGGGAAGCTCTTCAAAGAGCTCCGATAGGAGCCACAATAGAAAAGTTGCATAAAGGCGAGGGGACATCATCAGCTCATCAGCGGCTAAGATGTTTATTGCTCCACGGCCATCGCGTGTTGTGCGCATGAGATCTTTAATATCAAGGGCGGTTTCACCAAAGAAATTCTCGCCACCCTGATTTTCTAAAACAAGTAATTGACGCTGTATGGCGCCAATAGATTGTTTGGTGATATTGCCATATTGACCGCTGTAAGACTTGGCGTTTTCAGCTAGATGACTAAGCATAGCTTGAAGGTCTTTCATATCTAAAAGCATCATGCCTTCTTCATCAGCTATGCGAAAAGCAATGTTTAGGCAGCCCTCTTGTGCATCAGATAAATCCATTAAGCGGGATAGTAACAGAGGGCCCATGTCAGATATTGTCGTGCGGATGGGGTGGCCTTGTTTACCAAATAGATCCCAAAAAATCACGGGATATTGTTGGAAAGGATAATCTTCAAGACCAATATCAGCTGCGCGCTTGAGCAGGAAGTCTTCGCCATTGCCTGGCTTGGCAAGGCCTGAAAGGTCGCCTTTCACATCTGCACAAAATACAGGTACGCCAGCATCAGAAAAGCCTTCTGCAAGATTTTGTAAGGTTACGGTTTTACCTGTACCTGTTGCGCCAGTAATAAGGCCGTGGCGATTAGCCAGCTTTAGATTAAGGTATTCCCCCTTTTGCAAGCTATCATCTGGCTTTCTGCTTGTTCCAAGATAAATATTGCCTTCTTTTTCCATGGTCTTTCCTTCGTTGCTTAATCCCTAGCGCTTGCCATTCTGTGGTGGCATGAGAAAATATGCCTACTATTTGTGTCGCTTTACTTATTCTTATATATCATAATAAATTGCAGAAAAGCCCTTGTATGTGGTTTTAAAATTTAATTTTGTGGAATAAGGTGATTTTGAGGAATAGTCATGGTTGAAGAATTGGTGCTATTTTATGTGAATAAGTAATTTTATAAATAAAGGATGAGTTATGGAAGAGTTAATTAACCGTATTGTAGAAAAGGCTGGCATTGACGAAGGTTTGGCTCAAACTGCTGTTGGTATGATGCTAGGATTTTTAAAAAATGAAGGGTCTGCCGATAAAATTGAAGAGATGATGGCTGCGCTTCCAGGTGCTGATGCTCTTATTGAGGCTGCCGGCGCAGAAT
>CAKMZG010000216.1 GCA_929200335.1 uncultured Alphaproteobacteria bacterium
TGATGAATTTAAAGTGCCTCGTGAGCAAATGCTAAAAGGCCTTGATATGTTGGTCGGTCATGCCAGTCGTATTGCACGAGATCGTGACATTGGTGCTATAGATATGTTTGGTGATGCGGGGGATGAGAGTAAAATCAAATTACCCAATGTGCCACCTTGGACGGCATCGGAAAAACTCCAACGTGAGTATCAAGCGGTTGGCTTTTATCTTTCTGCGCATCCATTGGATGAATATCATTCAGTTTTGGAAAAAATGCGCGTGCAGAATTGGCGCGACTTTGAGCGCGCCATCAAAGCTGGCGCTAGTGCAGGGCGCTTGGCTGGCACGGTGACTATGATGCAAGAGCGCAAGACCAAAAAAGGTAAACCTATGGGCATTGCTGCCTTGTCGGATTCTACGGGGCAATTTGAGGTGGTTATGTTCTCTGAGAGTTTGGCCGCCTTTCGCGATAAATTGCAAGTTGGTCAATCGGTTGTTGTCTTAATTAAGGCAAGCCGTTGGAATGATGATGTTTCGCTACAATTGCAATCGGTGAACTCGCTAGAATCTGAAGCGCAAAAAGTGCAAAAAGCCATGCGGATTTATCTTCGTAATCAAGAGCCTGTTGCTAGCATTGCCCAACAGCTTAAACAAAATGGCGATGGCAGTGTTAGTCTAATTATAGTGCAAAATGATGGCGAGCGCGAGGTCGAAGTCGATTTGGGTAAGCGTTACATGATTTCGCCACAAGTTGCTTCAGCGCTGAAAACAGTAAATGGCATTGTTGACGTCGAGCTAATTTAATTTTCTATTGTAGTTTTTCATTTTAAGCGCCTATACTTTTTAATTATAATAATTTGAGGAGATAATTTATGAAATCATTTTTAAAAACGAGCTTAAAAACTTTTGCTGTTTCCGCACTACTAACTGGCTTTACTTTGCCAGCTTTTGCAACAGAATGGAACGTATCTTTATGGGGTAAACGTCGTGCTTTTACAGAACATGTTGAAAAATTAGCGGAACTTGTGAAAGCGAAAACCAATGGTGAATTCACGTTAAATATTTCCTATGGTGGCCTATCTAAAAACAAAGAAAATCTCGACGGCATTTCCATCGGTGCTTTTGAAATGGCGCAATTTTGTGCGGGCTATCACCGTGATAAAAATCCAAGCATCACCGTGTTAGAATTACCTTTCTTGGGCGTGAGTTCTTTAGAAGAAGAGCGTAAAATTTCACAAGCGCTCTATCAACACCCAGCCGTACAAAAGGATTTAGCGCGCTGGAATGCAACTCTATTGATGCCATCGCCGCTGCCACAATATAATATTGTTGGTGTTGGTGATGCGCCTAAGACTTTGGCTGATTATGAGGGCTTAACGGTTCGTGCAACGGGCGGTATTGGTAAAGCCATGAAGGCTGTTGGTGCGGTGCCAACATCCATGACAGCTTCAGAAGTACGCCAGGCGCTTGATAGTGGTGTCGTAAAATCAGTAGCTTTTGCTCCTCATGCCCATATGTCATTTGGAACCGTAGAAGCAGGTAAATGGTGGACGACTAACCTTAATCCGGGCACTGTGAATTGCCCAGTTGTTGTCAATACGGATGCGTTAAGTGGGTTGTCTGATAAAGAGCGTGATGCGTTATTGGGTTCAGTTGATGAGGCGCTTGACCATTATATCGAAACTTATAATGGAAAAACCATGGCAGCATGGGGGCCAAAATTGGAAGAAAAAGGTATTACAAAGGTCACTTACACTGATGCAGAGCTTGCAGCATTTCGTGATAAGGTTGCAGGGCCGGCTGCTAAAGCATGGATTGAAGATAATGCTAAACGAGGATTGCCAGCCCAAGAGCTTTATGACCTTGTTACTGGTATGATTGGTAAGTAATCATCTTATAAAGCGCCTCATAGAATTATGAGGCGCTTTTTTTTCATATTTTCATCTCTCAGTAAGGAAAGCATATGGCAGGCTCTGCTTTTGTTTTAGAAGATAACTCCTTATTCAGCCGCATTGAGCGTAAATTATATTGGCTTGAGCAAAAGCTGGCTCTATTAAGTGGGCTGGCTGTTTTCTTGCTTATGGTCTTGGCTGTGGTTTCTGTTGGGGGACGTAATTTTTTTGGGCAACCTTTGAGCGGTTATGTGGATTGGATTGAGCAAGCCATGCCTCTAATCGCCTTCATGGGGGTCTCCTTCACCCAGCGCGATGGTGGGCATATTAGAATGGATATGCTGGTTGGCAGTTTAAAAGGTCGCGCGCTTTGGCTGTTTGAATTTATCACTGTATTTGCCATTTTAATCTTTATGCTTTTGATGGTCTGGGGGTCTTACTCGCATTTCTTGCGTAGTTTTGATTTTGCACCCCCTTTATGGAGCAGGGATTCATCTCTGGATATTGCTTTGCCACTATGGCCTGCAAAGCTTTTAGCGCCAATTGCCTTTGCCGTTTTATGCTTGCGATTATTACTGCAATTATGGGGTTATGGCAGATTGCTGTTTTTTGGACAAAAACACCCCATAGGTGTTCCGCTTATTTTGAGCGTTGAAGAGCAGGCACAAATGGAGGCTGCATCAGTCTCTGATCAAGCTAAGGGGAGCGCGTCATGACTTCTCTTGAAATTGGAATAATTGTTAGTGCTGGCATGTTGTTGATGGTTATCATGGGGATGCGGGTTGCTTTTGCTGCTGGCCTTGCGGGTATGATCGGCCTCATTTGGATTTTCTGGGCAAAAAAAGGCTATGATGGCGATGCTTTTTTCTGGGCGTTGACCATTGCAGTTAAAACCGCTGGGCAGGTGCCACATTCTAAAGTTGCCTCTCAAGCCTTATCACTTATCCCAACTTTCATTTTGATCGGTTATCTGGCCTATCATGCAGGGCTTACCAAGGCTATGTTTGAAGTAGCAAAACGTTGGCTTGGTTGGCTGCCTGGGGGATTGGCTGTTGCTACTGTATTTGCAACGGCTGGGTTTGCAGCCGTATCGGGCGCATCTATTGCAACCTCCGCCGTCTTTGCGCGCATTGCCATTCCTGAAATGTTGAAAGTGGGCTACGATAAGCGCTTTGCCGCTGGTGTAGTGGCTGCTGGTGGAACCTTGGCATCGCTCATTCCGCCGTCTGCTATTTTGGTCATCTATGCTATTATTGTAGAACAAGATGTGGGTAAGCTCTTATTAGCGGGTTTTATTCCGGGGGCAGTATCGGCATTAATTTACGGGCTTCTAATTATTGGTATGGCTCTGGCTATTAAAGGCTTTGGCCCTCCTGTTGGTGGCTTTACATGGAGAGAACGCTTTGTGGCTTTGCCGCCTGCAATGCCCATCGCCTTTGTGGTCTTTATTATTATCTTTTTCATTTACAATCCCTTTGGCGGGGATGCTTGGGGAACGCCGACAGAAGGTGGCGCATTGGGCGCTTTTGTTGTCTTTTGCATGGCGGTTTATAAAGGCATGCGCTGGACGGAACTTAAAAGTGCTTTGTTGGAAACTGCAAAGCTGGCTGTGATGATTTTTACCATCATTTGGGGTGTGTTAATCTATGTGCGCTTTTTGGGTTTTGCAGATTTGCCCCATGCTTTTGCTGATTGGATAGCCTCACTTGATCAAAGCCCAATGCTAACCCTTGTGATGATCTTACTGGCCTATGCAGTACTTGGTATGTTTATGGATGCTATCGGCATGTTGTTGTTAACGCTTCCTGTGGTTTATCCCGCAGTGATGGCATTAAATGGTGGTGAGGCAGTAACAGCGGCAGAAAGTGCTTTTGGTATGTCTGGCACCATGTGTGCCATATGGTTTGGTATATTGGTGGTTAAAATGGCAGAGTTCTGTC
>CAKMZG010000217.1 GCA_929200335.1 uncultured Alphaproteobacteria bacterium
CTCTCATAGAGGAGTTGGCATTGCGCCATCAAGAGGCCGCTCAAGGTGGATCTGAACGGGCGAGAGAAAAACACCTATCCCGTGGTAAAATGTTGCCAAGAGATAGAGTTATGGCAGTTATAGATGCAGGTTCAGCTTTTTTAGAGCTTTCTCCTTTGGCTGCGAATAGTCTCTATAGTAATGATATTCACGGCGCTGGCATGATTACCGGAATTGGTCGCGTTTCTGGTGTTGAATGTATGATTGTTTGTAATGATGCCACTATTAAGGGCGGTACTTATTTTCCAATGACGGTTAAAAAGCATTTGCGCGCTCAAGAAGTGGCTATGGAAAATCATTTGCCCTGTATCTATCTAGTTGATTCTGGAGGGGCGAATTTACCCAATCAGACAGAAGTTTTTCCAGATAAAGATCATTTCGGACGCATCTTTTATAATCAAGCACGAATGAGCGCTATGGGAATTCCTCAAATAGCCGTGGTTATGGGCTCTTGCACCGCAGGTGGTGCTTATGTGCCAGCCATGGCGGATGAAACCATCATTGTAAAAGGTGAGGGTGAGGAAAGCCAAGGCACGATTTTCTTAGGTGGACCACCACTGGTGAAGGCTGCAACGGGCGAAGAAATTTCTGCAACTGATCTGGGTGGGGCTGATATTCATGCGCGCCATTCTGGTGTGGTTGATCACATTGCGCAAAACGATCAACATGCGGTGCAAATTACTCGTAAAATTATTGCAAATTTAAACCGTCAAAAGCAGGTTCCAGTGAAGACGCAACAGCCGCAAGCGCCTTTATTTTCAGACGATGAGCTGGAAGCCATTGTGCCAGTTGAGCTTCGTCAACAATATGATGTGCGTGAGGTTATTGCACGTTTAGTTGATGGCTCTGAATTTGATGAATTTAAAGAGCATTTTGGCACTACATTGGTCACAGGTTTTGCCCATTTAAATGGTATGCCCATTGGTATTGTGGCTAACAATGGTATTCTCTTTTCAGAAAGTGCCCTCAAGGGTGCACATTTTATTGAGCTTTGTGCACAGCGTAAAATTCCCTTACTGTTTTTACAAAATATCACTGGCTTTATGGTCGGCGGGCAATATGAGGCTGGCGGTATCGCAAAAGATGGTGCAAAGCTGGTAAATGCGGTTGCTTGTGCTGAAGTGCCAAAGATCACCGTTGTTATTGGTGGCTCCTATGGAGCGGGTAATTATGGTATGTGCGGTCGGGCATATTCGCCGCGCTTTATGTTCATGTGGCCAAATGCTCGGATTTCCGTCATGGGCGGTGAACAGGCTGCATCTGTGCTTGCAAGCATTAAACGCCAAGGAATAGAAGCCCAAGGCCAGAGCTGGTCAGAGGTTGAAGAGGGGGAATTTAAAGCCCCCATTGTTGAGTCCTATGAAGCTGAGGGTAATCCTTATTATTCAACGGCTAGGCTTTGGGATGATGGCATCATTCGTCCAAGTGATACCCGCCGTGTGTTGTCGCTGGCTTTTAGTGCTGCATTAAATGCGCCTATTGGTGAGAGTAAATTTGGCGTATTTAGAATGTAAAAATAGTTTAATTTTTACTCCAAATTCTCTTCAAATCTTGATTTGTAAACTCGCCGTTAATCTTAATGGAATATAAACAAGCCTAAGTTTGCCGTGAATCCATCTGCATTGAGAGGGTTGCGGGCTTGGGTATGTTGTTTCATCTATATAGGCGGATGTCATTTCTATGACTGAGAATGCAGAAAATAATAATAGTGAGCATAAAGCGCCGCATATTCCGGTCATGCTGTCTTCTGTGATGCGTTATCTTAAGCCTCAAAAAGGTGAAACCATCATTGATGGCACTTTTGGAGCTGGTGGCTATTCCAAAGCAATTATGGATACAGGCGCAAATGTGCTTGCTATTGACCGTGATCCAACAGCCATTGCTAATGGTCAAGCGCTGGTAAAAACCTATGAGCAGCTTAATCTGGTTGAGGGTAAATTTTCAAATCTTGATGATATTGCAAAAGATCAAGGCCATGATTTTGTAGATGGCGTGGTGTTAGACGTGGGGGTTTCTTCCATGCAGTTAGATCAAGCGGAGCGTGGTTTTTCGTTTCAAGTCGATGGCCCTTTGGATATGCGCATGAGCATGGATAGCAAGCTATCAGGGCCAAGTGCAGCGGATTTGGTTAATCGTGCATCCCAAAGTGATTTAATTCGTATCATTGGGATTTTGGGTGAAGATAAACACGCATCAAAAATTGCCCGCGCCATTTGCACACGACGCGAAGAACAACCCTTTGAACGCACCCTTGAGCTGGTGGATTGCATTGAAAAGGTTAATCCAAGACGCGCTAAAGATAAGCGGCATCCAGCGACTCAGACGTTTCAAGCACTTCGTATTTTCATTAATCGTGAATTGGATGAGCTGGCCAATGCCCTTTTTGCAGCGGAAGAAATTTTGCGTCCCGGTGGACGTTTGGTGGTGGTAAGCTTTCATTCTTTAGAGGATCGTATCGTAAAGCGTTTTTTAGCTGACCGTGCCCAAGAGGCCGGAGGTTCTAGACATTTGCCAGCGGTTGAAAGCAAAGTTTTAACTTTTGAAATGTTAAAACGTGGCACCGTTGCTCCATCACATGAGGAAATCGAGGGTAATCCAAGGGCGCGCTCTGCAAAATTACGCGCAGCCAAGCGCGAGGATGTTGCCCCACTTTTGCGTGATTTGAAAATTCTGGGAATGCCTAATTTCAGTTCGTTTAAAACCATTGATGGCAAACCTTTTTTTGCCAAAAATCAAATAGGAGAAGCATAGATGTTAAAACGATTTTCAACCATGTTTCGCCCTCTCGATTGCGTCTTGGTAATTTTATTGCTGGTTGCTGCAAGCTATACTTATAATATTAAGTACGAAGCCGATGTAATCGATAGACGCATAAATGGTATTTATAAAGAAATCAGACTTGAGAAAGAAAAAATAGATCTTCTTGAGGCTGATTGGGCTCTACTTAATAATGTTGCGCGATTAGAGAATCTAGTGAAGCGCTATAAAGAGCAATTACAATTACAGCCCCTAGAGGCAGAACAAATTATATCGCTTAATCAGTTGCCTCCGAAAAAGCAAAGCCATATGCCAGCCCTTGATGATTTAGATTCAGTGGCTGTCGATCAATTAACTACGGGTTCGGTTAATAATAGCACTGTGGGTAACACTGTGCCTTTGGTTCAATTTGATGGTAGTGATGTGGTTGAGAGTGATTTTTCAAATGAAAATGGGGGCAATTAGACGTGGCAATTTTTAAGCAGAAACCTAGCTTTGCTCAATTTTCTAATAAAAAAGATGGCTCTAAGAAGAATAGAAGCCACGCAAAAAACCGCATTGTTCTTTCAATGTTGATGGTCTCTATGGTGTTTTGTGCCATTGCTGGCAAATTGATTTATCTTGGTTTTCAAGAACCCCGCGAGCGCATTTATGTTGTTGCTGATGATCCCTCTACTTCCGCGGTGCGTCCCAAGATTTTAGATCGCAATGGCGAGACCTTGGCTATGGATATTAGGGTAGTATCTCTGTTTGCAAATCCAACTGAGGTTCGTGATATTGATGAAACTTATGAAAAACTATCAACTGTATTGCCTGACCTTACTTATGAATTTGTGGCTAAAAAATTAGAACGCCGTAGTAACTTTGTTTGGTTAAAGCGAGAGATTTCACCGCGACAACAGGCGCGAATTATTAAGCTGGGTTTGCCGGGCATTAAGTTTCGCCCAGAGCATAAGCGTTTTTACCCAGGTGGCACTCTCGCAAGCCATATCTTCGGT
>CAKMZG010000218.1 GCA_929200335.1 uncultured Alphaproteobacteria bacterium
TCAATGATATTACGGGTCTTATCGGTCAAAGGTGTGTGAAGCGTGATGAAATCAGCACGGGCAAATAATTCATCCAACTCCACTTTCTCAATGCCTAAATCATTGGCGCGCTCTTCTGATAAAAATGGGTCAAATGCCACCACTTTCATCTTAAGCCCTTTGGCGCGATCAGCAACAATAGAGCCGATGTTACCTGCACCAATCAAACCCAATGTTTTATTGGTAAGTTCAACACCCATAAATTTTGATTTTTCCCATTTGCCAGCCTGTGTTGAGGCATCGGCTGATGGGATTTGGCGAGCAACTGCAAAGATCAATGAAATGGCATGTTCAGCCGTGGTGATTGAGTTTCCAAAAGGGGTGTTCATGACAATGATACCCTTGCGGCTGGCGGCAGGGATATCAACATTATCCACCCCAATGCCAGCACGGCCAACCACTTTAAGGTTATCAGCGGCAGAAATAATTTTCTCCGTCACTTTTGTGGCAGAGCGGATTGCAAGGCCATCATAGTTTTTAATCACTTCATGGAGCTTGTCTTTATCTTTACCAAGGTCAGGTTGATAATCCACCTCAACACCAGATTTTTCAAATATTTCAACAGCAGTAGGCGATAGTTTGTCAGAAATTAATACGCGTGGTTTAGCCATTTTGGCCTCCTATATATTTGTGCCTGTGGCACTTAAATTTTTTGATAAATTTGGGGGCAAAATTGCCCCTCTACAATGAATTAAAGGGTCGTGATAGCTTGCTCAAAAGCCCAATCAAGCCAAGGCGTTAGCGCTTCCAGATCAGAGGTCTCAACTGTAGCCCCTGCCCAAATGCGAAGGCCTGCTGGCGCATCGCGGTAACCGCCTATATCATAGGCAACACCAGCTTTATCCAAAGCATTCACAATGGCCTTAACAAATGCAGCTTGAGCATCATCATCAAGGGCTGCAATGCGCGGATCAACCACTTTAAAGCAAACAGAAGTGGTAGAGCGGGTAGCCACCTCTTCCGCTAAAAACTCAACCCAATCGGTTTTTTCTACCCAAGTATTAAGGCTTGCAAAATTAGCATCAGTGCGTGCAATTAAAGCAGGTAGACCACCAAGGCTTTCAGTCCAATTTAAAGCATCCAAATAATCTTCAACGCAAAGCATTGAAGGGGTATTAATTGTTGCACCTTTAAAAATACCTTCAATTAATTTACCACCTTTGGTGAGACGGAAAATCTTTGGTAAAGGCCAAGCTGGGGTATAATTTTCTAACCGCTCAACAGCTCGTGGGCTTAAAATAATCACACCATGACCACCTTCACCGCCCAAAACTTTCTGCCATGAAAAAGTGGTAACATCCAATTTGCCCCAAGCAAGCGGCATAGCGAATGCAGCAGAGGTTGCATCACAAAGGGTCAAACCTTTGCGCTCAGCTGGGATGAAATCGCCATTTGGCACACGCACACCTGAGGTTGTACCGTTCCATGTGAAAATCACATCACGGTCAAAATCTAGCTGTTTTAAATCTGGTAATTTACCGTAATCAGCGCTGTAATAATTTACATCATTCAACTTCAATTGGTTCTTAATATCACTTGCCCAACCAGCGCCGAAGCTTTCCCATGAGGCGACATCAATGCCGCGCTCACCAAGCAATGACCACATGGCCATTTCAAAAGCGCCCGTATCGGATGCGGGTACAATACCAATGCGATAATCACTTGGTACACCCAAGATTTCACGCGTTTTATTGATTGCACGTTGAAGTTTATCCTTGCCAAGTTTCGCACGATGCGAACGACCAAGCGGCGCATCTTGTAATGCGCTTAAGGCCCAATTAGGGCGTTTGGTGCAAGGACCAGAAGAGAATCGGGGATTATTCGGACGGACGTCCGGCGTAGTTTGGTTTGACATATCGTCTACCCTCTCAGATAGTTAGCCCCTCGTTGGGGAGGGGTGGCCCACTGATGGGGATATAGAATTTTTAAAAAAGGGTCAAGCAACTTTTTTGATTCTAGGCATATTTGTTGTCGAATATCGCCACAGATCATTCTTAAAACGACATAAGAATTGCGTAAAAAATAACTCTAAAACTTAAAACGTGTACCGATTTTAATCATATGTGTATCAAATTCATCTTGTTCAAAAGAGACATCGTTAAATTTAATATCACCGCTAGAGATATGGCTATATTCATAACCAAATTCCAAAGAAAGTTTCTCATTTATTTTGTAAGCTAGGCCAGCTTGAGCATTTAAACGCAAACGCGTTTCGCTATCTTTAAATTTAACACCCCCAATACCAGCGCCTATATATGGTGTAAAACCAACAATAGTACCCAGATCAGCAAATGCATTCACACCAAAAAGCGCGCCTTCTATATTTTGCGATTCGCCATTAATGTTATTGACCTTAAATTTGCCAAGATAGCCAACTTCGCCCTCAACCCTTAAAATATCGTTGAATGCATAACCAATGCTACCTGTTGCTTGAAAACCGTGGCCAATGCTACGGGATTGAACAGCATTCCCAGTTTGTTGAAACTCTGATCTCACCTTAAGCGATCCACCTAGACTAGCGCGCAAATAAAATTTGCTAGCTTTTAAACTGTTATGCGAACTAGATGCCTCAGATATGGATTCACTATTAATTTCGGGTGCCGCCAATAGTATTTTGCTATCCCCATCAAACGCTGGCTCGTGAAGGCGCTGATTTTGCGATTGCTCCCCTTCGTCTTTCTTAAATTTTGGGCGCTCCAAAGCTGTCATCTGCTGTGATGTACTGGCTGGATGATTAATAGTCACAGTACCTGTTTCACTGTCAATTTCTGGCGCAGCATCAAGATCAATAGCCAAAGCATTATAAGGTAGAGCCACTAAACCTAAAGCAAGCACACCAGCTAATATATTGGATTTTAAGTTAAAATTCTTCAATTTCAGCACCGAATCAAATGGAAATAAATCTCACGTGCCTATTCATAAAGCTAATTAGTTAAACCAATATTAACCATAGTTTTTAACCATGTATTTTCATCATTTATAAAGATGGCATTTACAACCCGCTTTTCACAGCCCACTATTGTTGGCATGATGGTATTAGTATTAGGAGAAAATATATGTCAAACCTTACACGATTTTCTGTAGCCCCACTCTCTCAAATGACGCGACAACTGGCGGATGTAGCATCATCGCGCCGTGATCCTGATCTCGTTATTACGGGAGCACGAGCTTTATCGACCTATTCTGAGCACACATTAGATAATCGAGAGTTTTGGATATCGGGTGGGCGAATCGCTGCCATGATGCCATCTGGCACCTATAAGGGCGGCAGCGCAAAAATCTATGATGCCAAAGGTGGCATCATTGCACCAGGGCTTGTTGATCCTCATCTCCATATTGAATCCAGCATGGTAACCGCTTGCGCCTATGCCGAAGCCGCCCTATTAAACGGCACAACCACTATTTTTTGCGACAGCCACGAAATTGGCAATGTGATGGATGTTGAAGGCGTTGAAGCCATGCTTGAAGATGCTCGCCACGCCCCCCTTTCCATCTTTTTAACCGTACCCAGCACTGTGCCCGCCACATCGCCAGAATTAGAAACCGCTGGCGGAGATCTAACTCCAGAAAAAATTGCGGGCATTTTTGATAAATGGCCTGAGGCCGTGGCACTTGGCGAAAAAATGGATTTTGTACCCGTTGCTATGAGTGATGAACGCAGCCACGCTATCATTGCTGCATCCTTAGAACGCGGACGGCCTGTATCAGGCCATGTCTATGGCCGCGAATTT
>CAKMZG010000219.1 GCA_929200335.1 uncultured Alphaproteobacteria bacterium
ATGTCAAATTGCAAGAAAATACCAGTGATTAGGGCAATTACTCGCAATTCAAAAGTAAAAAATCGGAAGATATAAAAATTATATCAATAAGTTAGAAATAAATCACAGGGACAAAGTATCTTTAATCAGCAAGCGCTTTGACGATGGGGGCAGGGCAACCTTTACAGTTTCCCTCGCTTGAGCATTCAGTATTTTAAAAAAGTTTAAAATTAAAGCTTAACGCATCATGCATCTGAATAAATTCAGCTTGATACTCAAGATTCTTTTGTTGGCATAAATAGCTCTCGTTTAGATGAAACCATTTAGACGCTAGGCGCGCCAGAGCATTTTAGACATCAATTAACTCGTCATCGGCAAAGACTGCATTTTCTTGGATAAAGTTGAAGCGTGCTTCTGGTTTCGTACCCATGAGCTGATCAACGGAAGATTTTGCTGCATCATAATCTGCAATTTGAATACGCAATAGGGTGCGTTTTTTGGGATCCATGGTGGTCTCTTTCAATTGCGAAGCCATCATCTCACCAAGCCCCTTAAAGCGGCCAATATCTACTTTACCTTTGCCTGTAAATTCACGCTCTAGCAGTTCATCCTTATGGGCATCATCGCGGGCATAGAGCGTCTTGCCACCTTGGGTGATGCGATAAAGCGGTGGGACGGCAAGGAATAAATGGCCATCGTGAATGATTTCAGGCATTTCTTGATAGAAAAACGTGATTAAGAGTGACGCAATATGCGCACCATCTACATCGGCATCGGTCATGATGATGATGCGGTCATAGCGCAAATCTTCGGAACGGTATTTTGCACGTGTACCACAGCCCAAGGCTTGGATAAGATCAGCAATTTGCTGGTTGGCCATAAGTTTATCACGGCTGGCACTCGCCACGTTCAAAATTTTACCGCGCAGGGGTAAGATTGCTTGACTTTTACGGTTCCGCGCTTGTTTAGCTGAGCCACCCGCACTGTCACCCTCAACGATGAAAAGTTCAGTGCCGCCAGCAGCATTGGATGAACAATCCGCCAATTTGCCTGGCAGGCGCAATTTGCGTACAGCAGATTTACGGTTTACTTCTTTTTCTTTACGGCGACGTAGGCGTTCTTCTGCGCGATCAATTACCCATTCTAGAAGCTTATTAGCCTCTTGCGGGGAGGCCGCCAGCCAATGGTCAAAGGGGTCTCTAATGGCATTTTCAACAATACGCTGCGCTTCAACAGTTGCTAATTTATCCTTGGTTTGACCGACAAATTCAGGTTCACGAATGAAAACCGATAGCATAGCCCCTGCGGAGGTCATTACATCATCTGTGGTGATAACAGAGGCGCGTTTATTGCCTGTAAGCTCTGCATATTGTTTTAGGCCGCGGGTTAGCGCAATACGAAGCCCGGCCTCATGGGTGCCACCATCGCCTGTGGGGATGGTATTACAATAAGAATGCACAAAGCCATCGCCATTAAACCATGAGATAGCCCATTCTAAAGAACCATGGCTGCCTGATTTATCGCTTTTACCAAAGAAAGCAGGGGTCACCTGTTGTTGATTTTTAATCTCGATTTCAAGAAAATCTTTTAAGCCATCTGGGAAATGGAAGGTTGTTTTGGCCTCAATGCCATCAGATTCTTTAATGAGTGCAGGATCACAAGACCAGCGAATTTCTACACCCCCAAAAAGATAGGCTTTTGAGCGTGCCATTTGATATAGACGCTTGGGTTCAAAGCGTGCCTTCTCGCCAAAAATTTCAGCATCAGGATGAAAGCGCACTTTGGTGCCACGACGGTTATGTACATCACCCAAATTCTCAAGTTTGCTAACAGGATAACCGCGTTGATAGCGCTGCTGATAAAGAGTACGATTACGTGCGACTTCTACGATTAGATCATCGGAGAGAGCATTCACAACCGAAATACCCACACCATGCAGACCGCCTGAGGTTTCATAGACTTTACTATCAAATTTACCACCAGCGTGGAGCGTGGTTAAAATCACCTCAAGGGCTGATTTATCTTTATATTTAGGGTGAGGGTCAATCGGGATACCACGACCATTATCAGTAATCGATAGATAACCTTCTGCATCCAATTCGACCTCAATCCATGAAGCGTGACCTGCAACAGCTTCATCCATGGAGTTATCAATAACTTCAGCAAAGAGGTGGTGAAGCGCTTTAACATCTGTGCCGCCGATATACATGCCCGGACGGTGACGCACAGGCTCTAAGCCCTCAAGTACCTCAATATCTGAAGCGGTATATTCATTCTCACCTTTAGCGTTTTGACCACCAGCAGCCGTTTTGGTTTTAGGTTTTGGTTTAGGCGCAGCGGATTTTTCAGGCGTAGGTGCAACGGGTTTTTCAGGCGTAGATGCAGCAGCAGCTTTAGATTCTGTAGGTTTAGCTTCTTGCTTTGAAGTGGGTATTTCTGCGAATGAAAAGAGATCGTCTGGATCGCTCATGAATATTTCCCGTTATTTTGTAAAATCATTGCTCCAAAATATCTGAAAATATTTCAGAATCAATTGGGCGTTATACTTAAGCTATGATTTACCTGCCAAGTGCGGTGCATTCAAGGTGGGGGTAGGGATTTCACCAGATTATTTAAGAAATTGCCTTATCTACGCGCAGCTTTATCTCTTAAGCGCTCAATGCGTTGTGGTTGGGATAGCTCTTTATAGGCATCTGTACCAATCCATCTGGCAGTACTATTCTCAGAGGTCATTAATTTTTGAGACAGTTCTAATGCGGGTGCATGGAGGTTAAGGGAGCGTTTGCCTAATTGTCTAAGTGCCCAATTGACCGCTTTTTTGACAAAATTTCTGGGATCTGTGGCATATTTTTCAATCAAAGCGAAATAGGGCAGAAAACTCTCATCCTCTGCCTTTTTTTGATGTACTGCCCGATAAACAATGAGGGCAAAGCCAGCACGGCGCACATATTCTTCTTCGCGTTCAGCCCATTCTAGTATTTTTTGTTCTGCCAAGGGGCTGATAGCCAATAAATTAGCGCAGAGTTGATCGCAAATATCCCATGAAGTGATGCCCAAAACCCAATCATCCAACAGTTTAGATGTAAGGGCATTTTTATCTCCTACGAGGGTTGCCAATAATTTAGCTTCATGTATGCCACAATCCCACAGTTGGTTGGCGAGCGCCTGATCTTTAACAATGCCCTTTGCAATTTCGCGAATAATAGGCATTCGCATCCCAAGCGCTGTATTAGCATCTATGCCAAAGTGTATCATCTTAGCTTTATATTCAGGCTCAGCATTAGCATTTAAAAGCGCTATACATTCATCAAAATTATGTGGTGTTCTAGGCATGGTTTACTTTTTAAAAGCTTCCAAACGCGCAAGCAGAGATGAAGTATCCCAGCGGTTGCCACCCATATTTTGCACGTCTTTATAAAATTGATCCACCAGTGCAGTAACAGGCAGGCTAGCGCCTAAGTTTTCGGCCTCATCTAAGCAAATTTTTAAATCTTTGCGCATCCAATCAACAGCAAAACCATGCTCATAGTGATCTTCATTCATGGTTTTATGACGATTAACCATTTGCCATGAGCCAGCGGCGCCTTTGCCCAGAACATCCATGACGTTTTCAATATCCATACCTGCTAATTTGCCAAAATGAATGGCCTCCGATAAACCTTGCACAAGGCCAGCAATGCAAATCTGGTTCATCATTTTAGCCACTTGACCCGCTCCAACTTCACCCATTAAGCCTACT
>CAKMZG010000220.1:0-1014 GCA_929200335.1 uncultured Alphaproteobacteria bacterium
TGTTATCAGGAGCTAGGGTGTTAATTTTTAAGGCACATGATGATGAAAGCCTAACCAAAATTATTGAACGCGCTGAGGCGCTGGAAAATAAGACGCTACCCCTTGATGAAGAAGCTCGCATGGTGCTTTTACGCATGGCGGATGGCGATGGCAGGGCAATTTTATCCTTAGCAGAAGAGGTTTGGCGCAGCATATTAGAAGATGAAATTTTGGATGCAAATGGGCTGCAAGAATTGTTGCAGCGCCGCGCACCCATTTACGATAAATCTCAAGATGGCCATTATAATTTAATATCAGCTTTGCATAAATCAGTCCGTGGGTCAGATCCTGATGCAGCGCTTTATTATTTGGCGCGTATGTTAGATGCGGGTGAGCATCCGCTTTATCTTGGTCGTCGTTTGGTGCGTATGGCGGTAGAAGATATTGGCTTGGCTGATCCGCAAGCCTTGGTTGTGGCAAATGCTGCAAAGGATGCCTATGATTATCTAGGCTCGCCTGAGGGAGAGTTGGCACTGGCGCAGGCTTGCGTTTATCTTGCAACTGCGCCAAAATCTAATGGGGTTTATGTGGCCTATAAAGCAGCAATGGCCAGCGCAAAAACGAATGGTTCGCTAATGCCGCCAAAACATATTTTAAATGCTCCAACCAAGCTCATGAGCAGCGAGGATTATGGCAAAGGCTATCGCTATGATCATGATGAAGAAGATGCATTTTCGGGACAAAATTATTTCCCCACAGCCATGGGCAGGCAGCAATATTATGAACCTAGGGAGCGCGGTTTTGAACGTGAAATATCTAAGCGTTTAGCCTATTGGCAAAAATTGCGAGTGCAGCGTGGAGAGAAATGATAAATTGAGTTTTAAAAAGGATTAGGTGGCTTTATGAAAGCGCTAATGGTGATTTTTTTAGGGGGCGGATTTGGCGCTTGCTTGCGTTACGGGGTCACACTTTGGGGTGTGCGCGTAACCAATGGCACTTATCCTATTGGCACAATGAGTGTTAATGTCTTTGGCT
>CAKMZG010000220.1:1024-3353 GCA_929200335.1 uncultured Alphaproteobacteria bacterium
TAAAAAACTTAATACAGATGAGCTGCTGCGACTGTTTTTAATGACAGGCATATTGGGCGGATTTACAACTTTTTCTGCATTTTCATTAGATGTTTTAAGCCTATATGAGCGCGGCGATCATGGTGCTGCAATAGCCTATGCTTTGGGTTCAGTTTTGCTCTCATTAATAGCAGTTTTTATTGGCGTCCTAATGGCTCGCATGCTATAGGCAGGGCAAATTAGACCTCAAGATCATAATAATGATCTCAAAGAACAGTTGATATCATGAGCAGCGTTACCCAAAAGACAGTTGAAGAAGACGAACAAGGCATGCGTCTTGACCGTTGGTTTAAATCACATTTTCCAGGGCTAGGTTTTGGTGCCTTGCAAAAATTATTACGTTCAGGGCAAGTGCGCGTCAATGGCGGTCGTGTTAAATCTGATACCCGCATTGAGGCTGGTCAGGTTGTTCGTATACCACCACAGGCTGCGGGGCTTGGTCAAAAACCTTTGACCAAAAATACCATGCGCGATTCTCATGATGAAGATGTTTTAAAAAGCATGTTGCTTTATGAAGACAATAAGGTGTTTGTTTTCAATAAGCCCGCTGGTCTTGCTGTGCAGGGAGGTTCTGGCATTAACCGCCATGTGGATGGTATGTTGGAGAGCTTTCGCAATAAAAAAGGCGAACGGCCACGTTTGGTGCATCGCTTAGATAGGGATACATCTGGCGTGCTAGTTGTGGCGCGTACCCGTGGTGCAGCTGCTGATTTAGCTAAATCTTTTCGTAAGCGTAATACAGAAAAAATTTATTGGGCGCTGGTTAAAGGCGTGCCGAAAAAGAAGCAAGGACGCATTTCTACTTATCTGCAAAAGGTGCAAACCCCTGATGGCGATCGCATGCGCGTTGCCAATCATGGGGATAGAGGGGCTGATCACTCTGTCAGTACCTATCGTTTGATTGATGCTACCCCACGTCATGTATCATGGGTGGAATTGAAACCAGAGACAGGACGAACCCACCAATTGCGGGTACATTGTCAATCTATTGGCCATCCCATTATTGGGGATAATAAATATTTCGATATTGAAAATTGGGAAATGCCCGGTGGTATTCAAAATAAATTGCATCTCCATGCGCGCCGTTTGATCATTCCCAATCCTTCTGGTGGCATTTTGGATGTAGTGGCACCACTATCACCGCATATGGTGCAGAGTTGGAACCTCTTTTCATTCGATGAAGAAGATGCGGATATGGATGATGATCTATGAAAATAGCTCTATTTGATTGTGATGGCACTTTGGTTGATAGCCTTGCTATTATTCATGCTGCGATGTGTTTTTGTTTTGAAGAGGTTGGCATTGCTACGCCACAAGAGGTTGAAACGCGCTCTATCATTGGCTTGACCCTAGATACAGCCATTGCAACAATTCTTGATCGTCCTATTGATGATCAAATTAATCAAATGGTGGTAAGCTATAAAGAGCATTACCGTGTGCTTTTACAAAGTGGTAAATTTGATGCGCCACTTTATCCTAGAATTAGTGAAACTTTGGCAGAGCTTCATAAAATTGACCATTTGCTCATGGGGGTGGTAACGGGTAAATCTCGTCGTGGTTTGGATAATATTATTGCAGAAAATAATTTTGGCCAATATTTCATCACTTCGCGTACGGCTGATGAATGTCCATCAAAGCCAAATCCTGCTATGGTATTGGAATGCTGTAGTGAGGCTGGCATTGATGCTAAAGATGCTGTTGTCATTGGTGATACCACTTATGATATGGAAATGGGCAAAGCCGCAGGCGCTGCAACCATTGGCGTTGATTGGGGTTATCATAATTCAAAACAACTCAAATCATCTGGTGCCGATGTGATAATCAGCTCAGCTGATGAACTTATCAAACTATTGAGGTAGAAAATACCATGCGTGATATTCTTGAAAATTTGGAAAATGATGAAGACAATCAGGTAAAGGATCCACAACGGATTGCCCAACAATCTATGAAGGTTCAAATGCCAAAAGTGTTTTATAAATCGGTGGTTGTGGATCAAGATGAACAAGGTTTTGCCATTACACTTGATGGTAAAGCGGTTCAAACACCTGCGCAAAACCCCATTCGTATTCCTAACAGTGCAGCTGCCGAAGTTATCGCTCAGGATTGGCGCGATCAGGATGTTCATATTAACATGCAAAAAATGCCTCATCACCGTATTGCCAATACAGCAATTGATGGCGTGATGCGTGATCCTCAAGCGGTGGTTGAGGATATATTGCGTTTTTCTGGTTCGGATTTATTATGTTATCGTGCCGATTATCCCGATGGCTTAATTGAAATGCAGCGTGAG
>CAKMZG010000220.1:3363-3605 GCA_929200335.1 uncultured Alphaproteobacteria bacterium
CGATTTTAGATTGGGCTGCAAAAGATTTAAAAGCGCATTTTGAGTTAGTAGAGGGGCTTATTCATCAGCCCCAGCCACAGGCGGCATTAACGGCCTTTGGTTTGGCTTTAGATGGTATCGAGAGCCCGTTCAAATTAGCCTGCCTTCATCAAATCACCGCGCTTACAGGTTCTGCGATTATCGCAATGGCTGTATATCATAAGGCATTAACTTGTGATGAGGCCTGGACCGCTGCTCATGTG
>CAKMZG010000221.1:0-2890 GCA_929200335.1 uncultured Alphaproteobacteria bacterium
CAATAAAGCCAGCACCCGCAGATAACCTAACTTCACGAATTGGCACCGTATGATTTAACGGCGCACCACGTAAATTTGGATCAGTAGAGAATGAATATTGGGTTTTTGCCATACATACTGGTAAATCACCATAACCATTCTTCTCCCATTCCCTCAATTGATCGCGGATAGATTTATCAGCAATCACTTCATCGGCACGGTAGATGCGTTTTGCAACAGTTTCAATTTTTTGCAATAGAGGCATATCATCACCATAAAGCGGTGCAAAATTTGCAACGCCAGCTTCAGCAATCTCAACGACTTTATTGGCTAAGTCTTTAGTGCCTTCAGAGCCGTCAGCCCAATGCTTACAAAGCACAGCCTCTGTCCCCATTGTTGCCACAAAATCTTTAACCGCCTGCACTTCTGCATCTGTATCTTTTGTGAAATGATTGATAGCAACAATTGCAGGTACGCCGAATTGCTTAACATTCTCGATATGGCGACCAAGGTTAGCACAGCCCTCTTGAACTGCTGCTACATTTTCTGCATCAAGATCTTCTTTTTTAACGCCGCCATTCATCTTCATTGCACGAATGGTTGCAACAATCACAACCGCATCAGGAGAAAGTCCCGCTTTACGGCATTTAATGTCAAAGAATTTTTCAGCACCAAGATCAGCACCAAAACCAGCCTCAGTTACAACATAATCAGCAATTTTTAATGCCGTTGTTGTTGCTACAACGGAGTTACAGCCATGGGCAATATTGGCAAACGGGCCACCATGCACAAGTGCAGGGTTGTTTTCCAAAGTTTGCACAAGGTTTGGCTGCATAGCATCTTTCAGCAATACAGTCATAGCGCCGTCAGCTTTTACATCGCGACAATAAATCGGAGTTTTATCACGACGATAGGCAATGATAATATCGCCTAAGCGTTTTTCCAAATCTTGCAGATCGGTAGCAAGGCAAAGAATAGCCATCACTTCTGATGCAACGGTAATGTCAAAACCAGCCTCACGGGGGAAACCATTAGCAACACCACCAAGTGAAGCCACGATTGAGCGAAGCGCACGGTCATTCATATCCATCACACGGCGCCACACCACACGGCGCTGATCTATTTGCAAATCATTACCCCAATAAATGTGGTTATCAATCATTGCAGACAATAGATTATGTGCAGATGTAATGGCATGAAAATCACCTGTGAAATGCAGGTTCATATCTTCCATTGGCACAACTTGAGCATAACCACCACCAGCAGCCCCGCCCTTCATACCAAAACATGGACCTAAAGACGCCTCGCGAATACAAATTGCAGCTTTCTTGCCTATAGCATTCAAGCCATCGCCAAGACCAACGGTTGTTGTGGTTTTCCCCTCACCCGCAGGCGTTGGGTTAATCGCGGTCACCAATACCAGCTTACCACTGTCATTGCCTTGAACCGAGGAGATAAAATCAGCAGAAACCTTTGCCTTATCATGTCCGTAAGGCAATAAATCTTTTTCTGGAATGCCCAATTTTGCGCCAATTTCTTGAATTGGCTTCTTGTTAGCTGCACGAGCTATTGCGATATCAGTTAATACTTCAGCCATTTACGCCTCCTTGCGATTATGCTGTGAGAAATTAGGTTGTCCGACCGAAGATAAATCATAGGTGGAACGTCATTTTGAAGGAAAAAATGCATGAATTTAGTCGGCGCACCTCATACCTAATATTAAGTCTTAAGCTATTGGACATCCAATCTTTTGGACACCAAACCATTAAAATTTTAAATTTATGTGTGATTTTAATCGAAAGATTCCATTTCAAAAACACATTTTAGTTACGCCGCACGAACAAGCTAACTAAAACTGATACATTGTGCAATACATTTCCACGACATTTTTTATGACAGATGCGAATTGTACAAATACAAAAAAAGGCCGCAGAAAAAATCTGCGACCTTATAATTTGATTTATTCTATCTCAATGAATATTAGAATTTAATTCCAACAGCAGAATTCAAGCCATAGCTATATTTATCATCGGAACCCAAGCCATCATAAAAGACATCCATATCCATGTCGATGTTTTCGTTAATCTGATAACTAAAACCAACATTTGAACGAGCACGCCATTCTTCTAAAGAGCTGGATGTAGCTTCAGATCCAGTACTGATGCTAGTCGATGAGTAAATACCATCTAAGCCAGCTTTGAAAGTGAAGTTGCCAGTTAAAATATCAATCGGCATAGCAAAATCAACACCAAGACTGAATTCACCAACCTCAACAGTTTGAGATGGAATAATATTACCAAGACTATCAGTATATTGTTCTTGCTCATCTGTTGCATAAGAACCAACTAGATTAGGCGTCAAGATGAAATTTTCCATTTTAATGTCGCCAGAAAGTTTTAAATTAGCCAGCATACGTTCAGTTTGAACCTTATCAGTATAGGTGCCAAATGGTGTAACTTCATTATCAGAAGCCCCCCATAGAACACGACCATCAATATAAAGCGACTGATCTGGCAATTTAACCGCAGCATAAGGGCCGATTAAATAACCTGTGCCATTAATTTCTGCCGCATCTTCCTTGGTTGTAGCACTGTCATATTCAAACAAAATACCTGCTGCTAAGTTTTCATTAAATTTATAATGAAGACCTGCTGCACCAAAGAAATAATCACTGCGTGCTTCACCGTCTCTAGCCCAAGAAGTATTGAACATAAACCAAGCTTCTACACCTGAGCTATCATCACCACTTAATTTCATAGTGCGGGAGTTAAACGAAAGTTTACCTTTACTATCAGTACCACTACCGCTCAAGCTTCCACCACGGCCTCTTAACACACCAGAAATATCAGGCTGATTGGTAAGTAATAGACGAGAACGTGTAGCTATATGTTTTGCAATCACTTTCTGCGTT
>CAKMZG010000221.1:2973-3565 GCA_929200335.1 uncultured Alphaproteobacteria bacterium
CAACAGCAGCACCATTAATCGTAATCACTTCAGATGCCGCATTGCCATTACCAGCAGCATCCTGCGCTGCATTTTCAGCAATTTGCAACGTCACATTGCCCTTACCTGTAGGGGTAACTAAAAGACTATAGCTTTCACCAGAACCCTGAAGATTTGACAAAGAAGCATTTGTAACAATCATATCAGTTGCCTCATCACCAAAGCCAGTAACCGTTTCATTAAAGGCAACCTGAATTGTGAAACTCTCACCAGGTTTAAAGCTATCAGGAGCACCAGTGATAGATACTGCTGGCGCATTAGTATCTGGTGTAGAGCTGGTATGAGTTGCAGTTTTCGCTGTAACGGCTGCATTTTTATTACCAGCAGCATCTTGAAACTTATCAGCAGCAATTGCCACTGAAATTTCACCGTCAGCGTTTGGGGTCAAAACAACATTATATTTAAGAGGTTCCTCTGAAACCTGTGACATCATTGCAGAGGCATTACCAACCGTTAAATCTGCTGCATCAAAATCACTACTTGCTTCACTCAATGTGATTGTGGTTGTATATTTACCCTCAGCATTTGGTCCTGTAATATCCGCAATAGTGGC
>CAKMZG010000222.1 GCA_929200335.1 uncultured Alphaproteobacteria bacterium
GAACACCGCCACCAACACCACCAGATGCAACAGAACCTACAAGTGAGCCGATGTCCATAGAACCTGATGGGCCAGCGTCAATACCAGTTAACATACCGATTAATTGACCACCAAGACCACCGCCTACGATACCGCAGATAGAGTTGATCAATGTGCCTTGGTTCAAACCACCAAGCACTTTACCGATTACATTACCGCCAACAGCGCCTGACAAAAGTGAAATAATTGTACCTAACATAATTTTAGTCCCTTATATTAATATATCTCTCGATTAGTACTTTGCATTTACACTCGCGTGATGCATAGCCTAACCCCCTTAACGAAATTATCTTCCGTAAGGTTAATATAGTATAGCCTAACTACAATTACTATGCTTTAAGCAAATTTTTATGCAAAATCAGTCAAATAAATGCAGTTTTCTACAAAAACGAGCATTTCAAACGACCTTTAATGCCAAATTTAATGGTAAAATTAAAAAATGTGCGAATCACTGCATAAGCGCTTAAAAATAAACACACGGATAGCAGACGAAAGATTATTTGCTATTTGCCTTGAAGCGTCAATTTCTGCGATTAAGGCTGCAATCGATTTATTCTCGCTTTTTGCTATATATTTTAATGCATCCCAAAATTCATCTTCCAATGATAGTGAAGTTGAATGCCCTTTAATTGATACTGATCTTTTTTTCATATTTTTATATACACACTAAATTTCTATGCATTTTTTTCAAATTGTATAAATACTTTTCCCACATAACGTAATTATGCGAATTGAGCATTAATCCTCAACTTTAGAAGTGCACTTGAATAAAGTTACGTCATTTCATTCGCGCTTCTATGCATTAAGTATAGTGCAATCCCTCTTCAATAAATTACACCACTTTAAGCATCCAGTGTAATCTTCTCCATCCCAAACAAAGCTATAAATATGTCTAGACCATCATGCTCCTAAATGAATTCAAGTTGATGCTCTAGATTCTTTTATTTGCGCGAATAGTTCTCGTTTAAGTGAATTCACTTAAACGCTACACGCGCTAGACCATATATTAAAGCTCCGTAGTTTCATAATAAGCTCCTGCGTAGCTGCCGCCAATCACGCATAAACCATAGGCCATCCCATGCCTATGCAAAAAAGATTATAAAACAATGCGTTAAAAAGCAATCGTACTAGACAATAAAAATTACAACAGCAGACATTTTAAGAAAATTCAGCATTAAATTCTAATATTTTAGAATTTTTTGGAAAAAATTACTTATTTCGAAAAGAATCTAAAGAGACCACATTATTGTCCTCGCCATCCTCAGCCTCAGATTTTTTGGCTGTATCAGAAGTCTTTTTCTTTGCCTTTGATTTGGCGGAGGCTTTTTTACTGGTTTGTTTTTTAGGGCTAACTTCTGCTTCTGCCTCATCTAACGGCAATGGTTCAGCGATAGTAGCATCTTTATTTTGCTTTGCTAAATCTAAGAGAATTTCCTCTGGGGTATCGTCATTATATTCTTCTGGCTCTAAGTCAAATTGCAAGACAAACTTTACAGAAGGGTCAACAAATCCTGTAACCGCATTAAATGGAATAGAGAGCATTTCCGGCACATCACTAAAGGACAAACCAACATCAAAGCGTGTCTCGTTAACTCTGAGATTCCAAAATTGATGTTGAATAATAATTGTCATCTCGTCAGGAAAACGCTCTTTTATAGCATTTGAAATTCTAACGCCCGGTGCTGTTGTATTAAAAGTGATATAAAAATGATGATCTCCTGGCAATGAACCAGTTTTTTCCACTTCAGATAAAACTTTCCTAACTACCCCACGCAAGGCATCTTGAGCTAAAACATCATAACGAATAATATCTTTAGTCACGTCGCTCATAAATCCATCCATGCTCGATTTAATTCCATCAAAATACAATTACCTTACTTATAACCACAGTTTATCATTGTGACAACATATGCTTTTTTCCAATTTAATTTCTATAGCAATAAAGCTTCCTCAAAAGGATATTTAGTCAGGTTTTCATAGCCATTTTCTGTGATCACAATCTGATCTTCCAGCTTCACCCCTTCCTTGCCACCAACTGCACCAATATAAGCCTCAACACACAAACACATGCCTGGCTCTAAAACTCCGCTATAACCATGATGCTCTAAATCTTGGCGATAGCGAATGGATGGATATTCATCACATAGCCCAACCCCGTGCGCTAATACACCATAGCGCTGCTCAACAAACTCATCAGGCAAAGGCTGACTTGCTAAAGTCACTTCCTCAAATGTCATACCAGGTTTTAAAATTTCCATATTAAATTGAATATGGTCATAGGCTGCTTTATATAATCGTTTTTGTTCAGCGGTGGGCTGCACATCGCCAATAAGCCAAGTACGCGAAATATCAGCACAAATGCCATAAGGGCCGATCAAATCTGTATCAAATGCTAATAGCTCGCCCTCCTTTACAATTCTAGGGCCCGCCTCTTGATACCAAGGATTTGTTCGAGACCCCGATGACAACAGACGGCATTCAATCCACTCTCCCCCACGCTTGATGTTTTCTGCATGTAAAACAGACCAAATATCATTTTCAGTAACCCCAGGTTCAACGGCTTGACGCATTAAATCTAATGATATTTCCGTCGACGCAAGCGAGCAGCGCATGGCATTTAATTCATCTTTGCCTTTTACAACCCTAGCAAATTCCATAATTTCTTGCCCATCAGAAACTTCAAAACCTAAACGATCTAATTCTCTTAGGCCTGCAATCTCAATTTTATCGACAGCCAAGCGCTTATTTTCGCCAGAATGCTCTTTAATCAGTTGGGCTAACTCTTCTGCAAATTTTCGGGCATGATTTTGTGTATTATCACCAGTTTCAAAATAGAAAAAACTCGCCCCGCCGCGAACCTCTTTAACCAGTGGCAGGTGAGCCGATAGGTGTTCGCAATTATGGAAATCCCACAATACCATATGCCCTGATGCCGCAACAAAGCAGGCTCTTGCATGATTATGAGTAATCCAAACCTGCATATTGGTCGAGTCTGTTGCATAACGGATGTTTAAAGGATCAAATAATAAAACGCCTGCTAAATCCTGCTTTTGTAATTGCTCAACTATTCTGTCTAAGCGATATTTGCGCATTTCAGATAAATTAGGAACCGTTAAGCCTAATTCAGACCACTCATTAAATGCCAGATCCGTTGGACCAATTTCTACGCGATCATTATTATTTTCACTGCCATCGGGTTTAAAGGGCATAGCCTTTCGACGGGTTGGGTCAATTTTGCGATTAGATGACATAAATAAAACTCCCACAAACTTATACTATGAGAAAACTATTTACTAAAATTTATTTTTTGAAAAGAGAAAACTAACAACCATATGAGAAAAGTAAAGTGAAGGCTTCTGTTGCCAGGTGCCTTCGAACCCCGCCTAGCGGTGCGAACCACTAGGACTAAATTGAAGAGTCGAACCGCTTACGCAGCTAGACGTGCTTCCGCATAGTTGTCATTTGCAACTACTAAATTGGCCCGATATCGGTGGGTACCATGC
>CAKMZG010000223.1:0-2304 GCA_929200335.1 uncultured Alphaproteobacteria bacterium
TCTCACAAAAATGTGATTAAACGTTAATTGTCATTTCACTTATTTATGCTTCAATGGGGTAACAAAATTTATTGGAGAATAAAATGTTACGTAAAATCACTTTAGTTGCAGCAGCAGTTGCTATATCTGCCATTGGGTTTTCTCAAATTGCTAATTCTATGGGTCCAAAAAAAGACAAAACAGAAATTGCCATGGAACATAGTGACACTATGCAGGATGGCCTAGAAATCGCAACATTTGCTGGTGGGTGTTTTTGGTGTGTGGAAAAAGATTTTGAGCATGTTAAGGGCGTGTCCCATGCTGTTTCTGGTTATACGGGTGGTCAATTAAAAAATCCAACTTACCGCAACCATGGAAAGCACGTTGAGGCAGTGCAGATATTTTATGATCCCACACAAGTGAGTTATAAAGAATTGTTGGATGTATTTTGGCGCTCAACTGATCCCACTGATGCTGGTGGGCAATTTTGTGATCGCGGGCATTCTTATTCTAATGTGATTTTTGCCAATGATGAGAAGCAATTGGAAATTGCAAAAGCTTCTAAGGCAGAAATTGAGAAATCAAAGCCCTTTGATGCACCGATTATAACACCGATATTAATGGCTAATGAATTTACCGATGCTGAGGACTATCATCAAGATTATTATAAGAAAAATCCAATCCGTTATAAAGGTTATCGCTTTGGCTGTGGCCGCGATGGCCATGTGAAGTCGCTTTGGGGTGATGAGGCTCATAGAGGCGTTGAGGGTCATTAGTGCGTGTAACGTTTAGGTGGTTTCACCTAAACGAGAACTATTCGCATAAATAAAGGAATCTAGAGCGGCGCTTTGAATTCACATAAGCGCATCAAGCTTTAGTGCATATTTCCCAAAAGTGAGCGCCGGTTTTGAGAATAATTACATGTAACAACAAGGCGCTAAAACTCAATTAAATAAATATTTCATAATTCAGCCCCAATGTGATACCTATATATGAACAATTGATCACATTGGGGTTTTTCATGCAATTTATTACGCGTTCTACTGTTAAATACTGGACAATCGCTGGGCTTTCCATCGCTATGTTAGCAATACTCTCTGGCTGTGGGGTGAATAATATTCCCACCTATGAGGAAAATGCCAAAGCGAAATGGAGTCAAGTTTTAAACCAATATCAACGCCGTGCAGAACTCATTCCAAATTTGATTAATACGGTCAAAGGTTTTGCCGCCCAAGAAAAAGATGTTTTGACCTCAGTGGTTGAGGCGCGCGCAAAAGCAACCTCAGTACAAATTCCAAAAGATATTTTAACCAACCCAGTTGCCTTTAAATTATTTGAGCAAAATCAGGCCGCACTTTCTGGTGCTTTATCAAAACTGTTGGTCACTGTTGAGCGCTATCCTGATATTAAATCGGGTGCCAATTTCTTGGCGCTTCAAAATCAATTAGAAGGTACAGAAAACCGTATCGCAACAGCACGCCGTGATTATATTGAGGCTATACGCCTATATAATACTGAGTTGAAAACCATCCCTGGTCGTTGGTGGCGATCTTTGATATATTCTAATAATGATCCGATGCAGACTTTTACTGTAGAGCAATCAAAAACCGAGGTGCCTGAAGTTAATTTTAATTAGGCTAATTCTATGAGTAATTTTAAAAGGTTTACCTTTCTAATTTTTTGTCTACTGCAGGCTACAATTGTACAGGCTGCCGACTTGCCAAAGCTCACAGGCCGCATTGTGGATACGGCTGGCATTATTGATGCAGCGACAGAGGTTAGTTTGATTGAAAAACTCAAAGCCTATGAAGCCAAAAGCTCTGATCAAATTGTAGTGGCCACGATTGCCTCTCTTCAAGGTGAGGCGCTAGAGCCTTATGCAACAAGGCTGTTTCGCCAATGGGGTTTAGGGCAAGCCAGCGAGAATAATGGTATTCTTTTATTAGTTGCAAAAAGCGATCGCCAAATTCGCATTGAAGTGGGTTACGGTCTCGAAGGTAATGTAACAGATTTATTGTCTAAATTTATTATTGACGAGACCATGGTTCCAAGCTTTCGTAAGGGTGATTTTTCGGGTGGTATTGAACAAGCTGTAGATGAGCTCATCCAAGCTGCCAGTGGTGATAGTTTAGAACTTCAAGCACGCGCTAAACGCAATGAGGCAAAGCGATCGGGCGATTGGATAGAATATGCCGTCATGACATTATTTGCGGTTATTTTTTCATTTATTTTCATTCCAGTAATTTTCTCGATTTTAGCGTCGATATTTGGTAAAAAAATTGGCCGTTATAAATATCAATGGCTTGGTTTTACAGTAGTCACTGG
>CAKMZG010000223.1:2314-3528 GCA_929200335.1 uncultured Alphaproteobacteria bacterium
GGCTGGTCTTCTGGTGGTGGAAGTTGGTCATCGGGTGGTAGTAGCGGTGGTGGATTTTCTGGTGGTGGCGGCTCATCAGGGGGCGGTGGCTCGTCAGGGGCTGGTAATGGAAAATTGGCTATTTTATTTAATCTTATTAACTTTTAGTGAATATTTTTTTGCTGTTTAGCATTTGTATTATTTACGAAACTAGCTTCGATATTTGGTAAAAAAGTTGGCAAAAATAAATATCAATGGCACGGATTTACTGTTACTTATATTAAAGATGGTGACTATGGTGGGTATGATTCTGGCTGGTATATATGGTGATGATTATCTAAGGGATGATAATGGAACAAAAAATTAAATTAAATTCTGAAGCTGCAAAAACCATCGGGCAAAAAATATCAAAAATTGAGAAAAATACCAATGGTGAAATTTTTGCTGTGCTTGCAAAACAAAGTGACGATTATTTTTATGTGCAAGGCTTTTTTGCAGCTCTTTGGGCATTGGCCATCGGCATGGTAATTTCTTTTGCCGCTTGGTATTTTTGGATAGCCTTGCCCTCTGGGCTCATCCCACTTGCCCAAGTTATTGGCTTTTTAATGCTATTTGCTTTATGTCGGATTTTCCCACGCCTTGGTATGAATTTAGTGCTGTTTCGTGTGCGTCACATGAGGGCGCATGGCAATGCCCAGCGTCAGTTCTTAGCCCATGGTATTCATAATACTGAAACGCGTACGGGGGTTTTAATTTTTGTATCTCTGGCTGAGCGTTATTGTGAGGTGGTTGCTGATAGCGGTATTTATCAAAAAGTTGATCATGAGGTTTGGAATGAAATCATAGATCAAATGATTGAGGATATTAAAGCTGATGATTTAGAGCAGGGTTTTTTACATGCCATTGAACGTGCTGGGGAAATCTTGTCACAACACTTTCCACGGGTTGAAGGTCAACAAAACGAATTAAACGATTATCTGGTGATTATCTAATCGGCTCTCTTATTTTTGTGGTATTGTTGAAACTTTTTAATGGTCAAATTTCTTAAAATTTAATTAGAAGCTTAAAAAATTGCGATAATACCCAAAAAAACCGCTCTTAACTGGCATTAGAACGGCTCGTAATCAGTATATTGGTTGCGGGGGTAGGATTTGAACCTACGACCTTCAGGTTATGAGCCTTAAACTTAGACCTAATGCAAAGCTTTGATATTCTTAAATTATTTATTTAAATTA
>CAKMZG010000224.1:0-565 GCA_929200335.1 uncultured Alphaproteobacteria bacterium
ATAAACTCCAAATTCACCCTTAGGCGCTTCAACCGCAGCATAAACCTCACCAGCTGGCACTTTGTAGCCCTCGGTATAGAGTTTGAAATGATGGATCAATGCTTCCATCGAATGTTTCATCTCACCGCGTTTTGGTGGTGCAATCTTACCATCCATACAGGTAATAGCGCCACGACCATCTTCGCTCATTAATTTGGTTACGCACTGCTTCATAATTTTCACAGACTCGCGCATTTCAATCATCCGAATCAAATAGCGGTCATAGCAATCGCCATTTTTACCAATAGCAATATCGAAATCCATTTCCTCATAGCATTCATAGGGTTGGCTTTTGCGCAAATCCCATTTTGCGCCAGAACCACGAACCATTACGCCAGAGAAACCAAGTGCCCAAGCATCTTCCAATTTCACAACGCCAATATCCACATTACGTTGTTTAAAGATACGGTTATCAGTCAATAGACCTTCAATATCATCCAATACTTTTAAAAATGGATCGCACCAAGCACCAATATCTTCTACTAGCTGATCAGGCAAATCCTGATGCACCCCACCCGGACGGAAA
>CAKMZG010000224.1:626-3501 GCA_929200335.1 uncultured Alphaproteobacteria bacterium
GTGTTAAGGCACCAACGTCCAGCGCTTGAGTGGTAACATTCAAAAGATGCGATAGAATTCGGCCAATTTCTGAATATAAAACGCGAATCAATTGCGCACGGCGCGGCACTTCAACACCCAACAGACGCTCAACACCAAGCGCAAAAGCATGCTCTTGGTTCATTGGCGCCACATAATCTAGGCGGTCAAAATAAGGCACAGATTGCAAATAGGTCTTATGCTCAATCAGCTTTTCAGTACCACGATGCAAAAGGCCAATATGCGGATCAACGCGCTCAACCAACTCACCATCCAATTCCAGTACAAGACGCAACACACCGTGAGCCGCAGGATGCTGCGGACCAAAGTTAATGTTAAAATTTCTGACTTCTACTTCAGCCATTTATTTGTCATCCTTTGAGGCTTTTTCATCACCAATTAGTTCATTTGGAATTTCATAATCTGTGCCTTCCCATGGAGATAGGAAATCAAAATCACGAAACTCTTGGCGAAGTTTAACTGGTTCATATATTACGCGTTTTTGCACATCATCATAACGCACTTCACTATAGCCTGTTAGTGGGAAGTCTTTACGAAGCGGATGACCTTCAAAGCCATAATCCGTTAGAATACGACGCAAATCTGGATGGCCTGTAAATAAAATACCATAGAGATCATAAGCCTCGCGCTCAAACCATTCGCAGCCAGGAAAAACACCGATAATACTAGGCAATGGCGTTTCAGTATCAGTGGCTACTTTCACACGCACACGCATATTTTGACGTGGACTTAGCAAGTGATAAACCACATCAAAACGTTTTTGACGCTCAGGATAATCCACACCACAAAGGTCAATAAAATTATTGAATTGCAGCTGAACATCATCACGCAGAATACGTAAAACCTCGATGATTGTATCTGGAAAAGCAGTAATGTTGATTTCGCCAAATGCAATTTCGATATCATCGAATTTGCCATCAAGCGCTGTTTTAATATAATCAACGGTATCTTGCATATTACTCTCTCAGTTTAGCGCCAAAACAATATCACTTGCGCTAAGGTTACACATTTCGCACCACTCAGTGCGCTCTAACGTTCAATCGTACCAGTTCTTCTGATCTTCTTTTGAAGCAACAAAATGCCATATAAAAGCGCTTCAGCGGTTGGGGGGCAACCAGGCACATAAATATCTACTGGCACAACACGATCACAACCACGAACAACAGAATATGAATAGTGATAATAGCCACCACCATTTGCACATGACCCCATAGAAATCACATAACGCGGCTCTGGCATTTGATCATAAACTTTACGAAGTGCTGGCGCCATTTTATTGGTCAAGGTTCCAGCCACAATCATTACATCAGATTGACGCGGTGAAGCACGAGGCGCAAAACCAAATCGTTCTGCATCATATCGCGGCATAGCCACATGCATCATCTCAACCGCACAACATGCCAAACCGAAAGTCATCCACATCAGCGAACCAGTACGCGCCCAATTGATCAATTCATCTGTAGAGGTAACCAAAAAGCCTTTATCGGCCAATTCATCATTGATTTCTGTTACAAATGGATCACCTGCCCCAATCGGCTTACCTGTATTCGGATCCACAATCCCTTTAGGCTGCGGTGCGATCAGAGTTGTTGTTCCATCATTTGCCATTTTGTACTCCTGAGCCAATTCGTTTAGCTCTCGCTTAAGTCTTAAAAAACCACCGTAATGGATTTATACTGCGAATATTAAATTCCACAGTTTAATCCCATTCTAGCGCACCCTTTTTCCACTCATAAATAAATCCAATGGTAAGGACGGTTAAAAAAACCATCATTGACCAAAATCCGAACCAACCTAAAGTTCCAAAGGATACTGCCCATGGAAAAAGAAAAGCTACTTCCAAATCAAAAATGATAAATAAAATAGCAACTAGGTAGAATCGAATATCGAATTTCATGCGCGCATCGTCAAATGCATCAAAGCCACATTCATAGGCTGATAATTTTTCAGTATCAGGCGCCTTAAATGCAAGCAGAAATGGGGCAATAATCAATGCCAAGCCAATAAAAGCTCCAATGCCTAGAAATACAATGATTGGTAGATAAGAAGATAGTAATTCTTGCATCTTATATCCTTTAAAAACAGCACCCGTTTTTCGGGTTACATTATGCTATCTTTAACCAAAATAGAACCTTAGTCAAAAACAGAGTGTACTTTAGGGCGAAGGGTTAAACTAACCAACAGCCATTGGCAAGGGTATACGCCTTAATTTTGATGATTTCAAAGGGAATTTTGGAAAAAACACATGCTTTGTTAGAGCAAATAAACTTGACAAAAAAAGTAGGTTTTATTGATACTCAATACTCACCAAAAGAAGCAAAGCCTTTTGGGCAAAAATAAACCCACCACAACGAATTGGATGGGCAAAGATCTTAACAATATAGCACCACACTAATTTAAGCAAATACTTAAATAGCGTGGCGCGAGTGACGGGACTCGAACCCGCGACCTCCGGCGTGACAGGCCGGCACTCTAACCAACTGAGCTACACCCGCGTATAAAACGCTTTTCGTCAAAACTAATTTTGACAGGATACTAAATTAAACAATTTCGTCAATCTTTTTCGCTAGTAGCTTTTGCTAGTTACAAATCAGTGAGACATTGTTCTCTTCGGTGGCGATGGAATACGGTTTTCAAATCGATAAGTCAAGCAACAAAATTCACAAAATTAAAATATTTTGAAAAAAAATATTTTTCGCATTTTTTTGTATTTTTTAGCAAGAAAAGGCTTGCGCTTTTTATATGAACGGAATAAAGACGTGCAACGCAACGCGAAAATGATTTGTTTTTGCATGTGCGGGCGATTAGCTCAGTTGGTAGAGCGCTTCGTTTACAC
>CAKMZG010000225.1 GCA_929200335.1 uncultured Alphaproteobacteria bacterium
CTGCAACCCCTTGGGTCATAACTATCTGTCCATTGTTGGTTGATAGATTTGCAATGATGGATTGTCTAAGTTCATCATTGATTTGGGCAATGATTTCCGCCCTCCGTGCTCTGGTGGTTTCCTCATCCATGTTTATTATATCGCTCATAGGTTTCTCCTCTTGTTACGGTTTGAAAATGGGCTGGGTCTATGCCCTTCCCTTCAAGAGGCTTCAAACGATGGTTCGGTTGAATAGCCCCTGCTATTCAATCGACCAGAGAGAGGAGGCTATAGCCTACGATCGGTCGCGCGATCGACTGTCAAGTGGTCTGAAACTAGAGTGGTGCGGGCAGGCAGCCGCGCTGCCAACACGGTCTGGTTTCAGACGCGTTTACGCGCTTGCCACTTGACCGGCGAGAGTGAGACTGGTGAGAAGAAATTAATAATTGCGCCGGCTAACCGGCTCCCAATTCGCGTGAGAGATTGTTACCCGGATGGGCCAAAACTACAGGTTTGGTGAACCTATGTTATATAGGTAAATAAAGCTCGTCCGCATAAGCGGCACGTTAAAATAATTTAGAGTATATAGCTAAGCATATTAAATTAACTTGTTTAATTCCGTTTTTATGCTATATTAAATTATTATAAACCGCATATAATCGATATTATGAAAACAAAAATTAAAATTACCCCTAGCACTAAACGAGAGCTACGCTCCCTTGGAGCAAAGCTCCGAGAGGCGCGTCTACGCCGTGAATTAACACAATCGCTAATAGCAGAACGTGCTTCAGTGAGCACAGACACTCTAGGGCGAATTGAAAAAGGTGATCCAAGAGTAAGTATAGGTGCTTATGCAATGGTTATGCAAGCACTTGGCCTTTTAGAAGGTTGGGGCAATATAACAGATACACTTGGCGAGGAATTGGCTAAAGAACAATTGCGAAAGCGTGCGCCTAAGGAATCTTCATGACAATAGAAGTTTACATCGATGCTTATGGAAAAATCCGCAAGGCTGGTGTTTTACGTCGCCATTCTGGATCGGGGCGTGAGCGTGTTACCTATGAGCATGATGAGGCGTGGTTAAATTCGCCAGAAGCATTTCAATTTGATCCCACATTACCGCTAAATCGTGGAACGTTACATCCAGGGGCGAACAAAGCAATGTTTGGAACACTGGGTGATAGTGCACCTGATACCTGGGGGCGTAGCCTCATGCGCAGACGTGAACGACGTGCAGCAGAAGACGAAGGTAGACAGATCCGCACACTTCATGAAACCGATTACCTACTTGGTGTCTCAGATAAAACACGATTAGGGGCTATTCGGTTTTCAATAGATGGTGCTTTCCAATCACCTCAAACAAAGGGCATCCCTTCTACTGTTGCACTTGGTGATTTACTCCAAGCCGCCCAACGCATTGAGCGGGGCGAAGAAACTGATGAAGATCTGATGATGATATTTGCGCCAGGATCATCCCTTGGCGGGGCACGACCAAAAGCTTCTGTTTATGATCAACACGGCAATCTCTCTATTGCGAAATTTCCCAAAGAACAAGACGAATATTCAATGGAACGTTGGGAAGCAATTGTCATGGATATGGCAAAGGATGTTGGCATTGAGGTTGCCAACCATCAACTGGTACAAGCTGCAGGACATATTGTTTTCCTATCGCGCCGATTTGATAGAATTCATCACCCTATTGAAGAAGATCAACGTGTCCCCTTTATGTCTGCAATGGCAATGAGTGAGCACAATGATGGCGATGATAATTGTAGTTATCTCGAAATTCTTGATGCAATTAATGAACGCGGATCAAATCCGAAAAGTGATCGCATCGAATTGTTCCGTAGAATGGCTTTTACCATTTTAATTTCTAATACTGACGATCATTTTAGAAACCATGGTTTCTTATCGAGTGGTAAAAAAGGCTGGCGATTAAGCCCTGCGTATGATTTAAATCCATCGCCCAATAGCCCACGAATTTTATCTACGCGCATAGACTATGATGATGCAACTGCATCTATCGGTTTGTTGCGATCAGTTGCCGAATTTTTTATGCCTTTAAAAGATGCAGATATGATTGTTACAGAATGCAGAGAAGTTGTTAAACGTTGGAAGGACTATGCAAACGTTCGTGGTGCACCTTCCGCAGAAATAAAATACATGCAATCAGCTTTTGAACATGAAGAAACCATTTAATTGCAAAATGACAAGCGCCTCTCATTTTACGACCACAGATTTAATAGCCCAACTAATTTCTTAGCGGCCTCTTCCAAAACCTCTTTATCAAAAGCTGCATATCCAAGTAACAACCCTTGTGGTGGATTGGGTAATATTGAATGGGCGGATAAAGCGCCCAAATTAAGCCCCTCCTTTGCCCCCAATTTAGCCAATTCAATATCGGTAATTTGATTTGATAATTGATCCTTTAAGAGACAACATAAGTGCATACCAGATGGATCAGGTGCAATGTTCAAAAGGTGATCAATAGTTGAAAGGTGTGAGAGTAGGATGCTTTGCCGTTTAGCATAGGTTCGCCGCATACGTCTTAAATGCACTGCAAATTCCCCACTTGCCATAAATTGCGCTAATGCTGGTTGTGGAATTAAGGAGGCACGAGAACCTGTCGTTGCCATATATGATTTAGCCTGTTCAACATGACTTAGTGGAATTACAATATAACCAAGACGAAGAGTATGACTGAGCAGTTTAGAAAAACTGCCAAGGTAGATCGTATGTTGTAATCCATCCAATCCTGACAGTGAGGGCAAAGGATTGCCTTGATAACGAAACTCACTGTCATAATCATCTTCAATGATAACAGCAGAATTTTGCCTTGCCCATTCAAGCAAAGCTAAACGTCTTGATAGTGGCATAGATATGCCGGTTGGATAATGGCGCGAAGGCGTTATAATTGCAGCAGATGTATTTTTGGGAATTGTTGTTGCATCAAGCCCATCTTTATCAATCGGAACAGGGATAGTTTCTATAGATAGATTTTTAAATATTTGACGCAGCAATGACCAGCCGGGATCTTCCATGGCTAAAGTTTGATTTGCCTTAAATAAGACATTACATAAAATATCAAAAGCATCCCAAGCGCCTCCCGTTATAATCACTTGCTCAGGCGAACACTCAAGCCCACGCCATGCTGATAAATGTTCACATATCATTTCGCGCAAAGGAAACCAACCAAATAATTGCGGTCTATTTAATAAAGCTATCTCGGGATTGCTCCAAACCTGCTTTAAATGCCTCCCCCACTGTTTATGGGGAAATAAGGATAGATCGGGCAAACCTGTTTGAAAGGGCAAGAAAGTTTCTGGCGGTTTAGTCGGATGCGGTTCAGTTAAATTTGGAGATACAAGGTGAGGAGTATCTTTTGAGATAAATGTTCCCTGCCCTCGTCTCGCTATCAGATATCCTTCACTGATTAGTTGATCATAAGCACTTGTCACCGTCATGCGAGAGACGGATAATTCTTGCGCCAAAATTCTGCTTGCCGGAAGAACG
>CAKMZG010000226.1 GCA_929200335.1 uncultured Alphaproteobacteria bacterium
TTGTCAAGTTTTATATCAAAGTGAATCAAAATGCCCGGTTTGCATTAAAAAACTTTCCAAACGGAAGCGTTTTGAAAACCAAAATAAGAACACTTTAACACCTGGAACAAAGGGACAAATATTTTAAATACTAAAACTTTAAACTAAAAGAAATGGAGAGATTATCATGTCAGCAAAAGAGACAAGAAAAAAGGGGTTTTCGCGTAGAAGCGTTTTAACCGCTAGTGCTACTGGTGCACTTGTAGCAGGATCGGGAATTGCCACAGGCTTAATTCCAAATGGTGCACCAAAAGCATTTGCCGCAGGTGGATCAAAAGCTAACCTGGCGCCTGGTGAATTGGATCCCTATTATGGTTTTTGGTCATCAGGTCAAACTGGCGAGGTCCGTATTTTGGGATTCCCTTCCATGCGTGAATTAATGCGAATTCCAGTATTTAATCGTTGTTCCGCAACAGGGTGGGGACAAACCAATGAAAGCTTAAAAGTTCTTACAGAAAATCTAACTGAAGAAACGAAAGAGTTTTTAGCAGCGAAAGGCATGAAGACATATGATAATGGAGATCTTCATCACCCACATATGTCATTTACAGATGGTACTTATGATGGCCGCTATTTATTCGCTAATGATAAAGCAAATACCCGCGTTGCACGCATCCGCTGTGATGTGATGAAGTGTGATAAAATTATAGAGATACCAAATGCCCATGATATCCATGGTATGCGCCCACAAAAATATCCCCGCACAGGCTATATTTTTGCTAATGGTGAGCATGAAGCGCCATTGGTAAATGATGGAAAAATATTGGATGATCCATCACAATATTTTAATATTTTTACAGCTATTGATGGCGATGAGATGAAAGTTTCGTGGCAGGTAATTGTGTCTGGTAACTTAGATAATACAGATTGTGATTATCAAGGCAAATATGCTTTCTCAACCAGCTATAATTCTGAAATGGGTGTAAACCTTGAAGAGATGACAAAGAGTGAGCAAGATCATGTTGTTGTTTTCAACCTCAAAGAAATTGAAGCTGGTGTTAAATCTGGCGATGTGCAAGTGATGAATGGGGCCCCTGTTATCGATGGACGTAAAGGAAAGAATAAGAAATATACCCGTTATATTCCTATTCCTAATAGCCCACATGGCGTTAATGCTGCACCAGATAAGAAGCATATTGTTATCAATGGTAAATTATCACCAACTGTATCTATTATTGATGTGACAAAGATTGATGCTCTGTTTGAAAGTGATGCTGATCCACGTAGTTGTATTGTGGGGGAGCCTGAACTTGGTCTAGGGCCTCTGCACACTGCATTTGATGGTAAAGGGAATGCTTTCACAACTCTATTTTTAGATAGTCAAGTTGCAAAATGGAATATTGATAAAGCACTTCGTGCTTACGCGGGTGAAGATGTTAACCCAATTATTTCAAAAGTTGATGTGCATTACCAACCTGGTCATAATTCTACCTCAATGGGTGAGACTGCAGAAGCAGATGGGGAATGGCTTATTTCAATGAATAAGTTTTCTAAAGACCGTTTTATTAACGTAGGGCCACTTAAACCAGAAAATGAGCAACTGATTGATATTTCCAGTGATGAAATGAAAGTTGTTCATGACGGACCTACATTTGCTGAGCCACATGATAGTATTATCGTGCGTGCGGATATTGTGAACCCAGTAAATTTTTGGGAGCGTGATGATCCTATCTTTGCTGACGCCGTAAAACAAGCGGAGGCAGATGGTGTAGATCTTGAAGGCGATGATATCGTCATCAGAGAAGGCAACAAAGTTCGTGTTTATATGACATCGGTTGCACCACAATTTGGGCTAGAAAAATTTACCGTCAAGCAAGGTGATGAAGTAACCGTTTTTGTAACAAATCTTGATGATGTTGATGATGTAACTCACGGATTTTGTATCTCCAACTATGGAATTGCCATGGAAGTTGCACCACAGGCTACTGCATCGGTAACATTTGCAGCAGATAGACCCGGTGTTCATTGGTTCTATTGCCAATGGTTCTGCCATGCATTGCATATGGAAATGCGTGGACGCATGTTTGTTGAACCAAAAGAGGTTTAAAAAACAGGAATGGATTTTATGGCATATATATGGGTAACTATATGCGCTCAAGTCTTACTTATCACATCAGCTATTGCAGCTGATGTGATGGTAAAGCCGGGAGCTAATACACTTGCTCTGGCCATTGAAAATTCAAAAAATGGAGATCAACTTATCCTTCAAGATGGTCTCTATCATGGAGGTCTTAATTTAACAAAATCTATAAGAATTAGAGGTCAAAAAGATACGTGGATTAGAGGCAATAATATTGGTTCTGTTCTTACACTCAATGCACCTAATATCATTATTGAAAATGTAAAAATTAGCGGATCAGGTTCTGATCATCAAACGATTGATAGTGGTATTCAAATGACAGAAAAGGCAGCAGGATCTATTGTTCGAAATTCTTACTTTGAAGAAAATCTGTACGGTATAGATATACATGGCGCAGAAAATTCTATTGTTGAAAATAATGTTATTATTGGTCGCCAAGACCGCTTAATGAACCGCCGTGGGAATGGGGTTTATGTTTGGAATGCACCAGGCGCAAAAGTAAATAATAATCATATAAAATTTGGTAGAGATGGCATTTTTGTTAATTCTAGCAAACGTAACTCTTTTATTCAAAATCGATTTGAAACAATGCGTTTCGCCATTCATTATATGTATGCTAACCATAGCGAAGTATCTAATAATATTTCTATTGGAAATCACCTTGGTTTTGCAATCATGTTTACCAGCCATATTAAACTAACCAATAATATTTCAGTGAATGATCGAGATCATGGCATTATGTTGAACTATGCCAATAATGCAATCATTAAGGGAAATAAAGTTGTTGATGGTGGCAAAAAATGCCTGTTCATGTATAATGCAAACAAGAATGTTGTAGAAAAAAATAGATTTGAATCTTGCCCCATTGGCATTCATTTCACTGCCGGTTCTGAGCGTAATAAAATGGAAGGAAATTCTTTCATTGGCAATAGAACACAGGTGAAATTTGTAGGTTCAAAAAATCATGTTTGGTCAAAAAACTATTGGAGTGATCATTCAGCCTATGATGTGAATGGTGATGGATTTGCTGATCAAGTGTTTCGGCCTAATGACACAATGGATCATGTATTATGGACGCAACCTTCAGCAAAATTATTGCTTGGAAGCCCTGCTGTTCAATTAATTAAATGGGCTCAAAAAGAGTTCCCTACTTTGCTTCCCGGTGGGGTAATTGATGACAAACCGTTAATGTCGCCGACAGTTTCAGGAGTTACTATCAGCTATAATAAAAAGGCGGTAAATTGATGCAAAATCTTCTAATAAATTGTGGTGTTTCAAAGCATTTTAAAACTGTTGAAGTTTTAAAAGACGTATCACTAACTGTTGCAGCTGGTGAACGTGTTGCTCTGT
>CAKMZG010000227.1 GCA_929200335.1 uncultured Alphaproteobacteria bacterium
TTACCGGACAGCGACCTCAACGCTGCGCGTCTACCAATTCCGCCACGGCCGCACTCTCTCATATATTATGAGCTGAGGTGGTAGTTCCTCATATAGCCGCGTTTAGCAAATGCGCCCCCCCCGCACAAGTAAAAACTCATCTTAAAATTCGTTTTTCTCGCCCCCATAGATTTTTATGCTTCAACCTGCCACTACATTTGGCTATAAAGAACTAGTAATTTCAAGTCAGGGTCATCTTCGTGAGCAATCAATCAAAGATAAATCAACAACAAAATACACAAGGTAAGCTTGAGCGCAAAACCCTAGAAGGCAGTTTTTTGCCCATGGATAAAAATGCACCACCTGTTGAGGTTATAATCTCAAAAGATTATATCCCCTATGAAGAAGCTCTTGATTTTATGGAAAAACGAATTCAAGCCATCCATAAAGATGAGGCCGATGAACTCATCTGGTTTCTAGAACATCCACCAGTAATTACCGCTGGAACCTCTGCCAATGAGGCCGATTTGATCGATGGGGCTAAATTCCCCGTTTTTCAAACTGGACGCGGCGGTCAATATACCTATCATGGTCCAGGGCAACGTGTAGTATATGTGATGTTAGATTTAAAACGCCGACAACAAGACGTCCGTCAATTCGTAGCGGCTCTTGAAAATTGGGTTATTGCAACATTGGCGGAATTTAACATCAAAGGTGAACAACGCGAGGATCGCGTTGGGGTCTGGGTAAGGCGCCCTGAAAAGCCTCGCCTTTTAAATGGTGATATTTGTGAGGATAAAATCGCAGCCATAGGCATTCGTCTACGCAAATGGATATCCTTTCACGGCATATCAATTAATCATGAGCCTGAACTTAGCCATTATCAAACAATTATACCCTGTGGAATTTCAGATTATGGCGTTACAAGTCTTGTTGATTTGGGGGTGCCGCTCACAATGGAAGACCTTGATTTGGCATTAATAAAAACTTTCAAACAAGGCTTTGGTAGAATAAAAAATTAGTGTAAACTAGCCCCAAATCAGATACAGGAGGACTATTTCATGGACGTAAAAGCTGCAGTTGCCTTTGAAGCAGGCAAACCCCTTGAGGTTGCCACAGTACAACTTGAAGGCCCAAAGGCAGGGGAAGTATTAGTTGAAATTAAAGCAACGGGCATTTGCCATACCGATGAATTTACCCGTTCTGGTGCTGATCCCGAGGGTATTTTCCCTGCCATTCTTGGCCATGAGGGCGCTGGTGTTGTGGTTGATGTTGGGCCTGGGGTTACATCTTTAAAAAAAGGCGATCATGTGATACCGCTTTATACACCAGAGTGCCGTGAATGTGATTATTGCTTAAATCCAAAAACCAACCTCTGCCAAGCCATTCGCACCACCCAAGGTGCGGGCGTTATGCCAGATGGCACCAGTCGTTTTTCTATCGATGGTCAACCGATTTATCATTACATGGGCTGCTCAACCTTTGCTAACTTCACCGTATTGCCAGAAATTGCTTTAGCAAAAATTCGTGACGATGCACCCTTTGACAAAGTTTGTTACATCGGTTGCGGTGTAACCACTGGTATTGGCGCTGTGATTAATACTGCCAAAGCAGAAGCTGGATGTAATGCCGTTGTCTTTGGCCTTGGTGGGATTGGTCTTAATGTGATCCAAGGCTTGCGCTTAATCGGTGCGAATAAAATTGTTGGCGTTGATATGAACAATGATAAAAAAGAATGGGGCGAGAAATTCGGCATGACCCATTTTGTTAATCCGAACGAGCTAAATGGCGAAGACCTAACCCAGCATTTGGTTGAACTGACAGGCGGTGGCGCTGATTATTCTTTTGAATGTATTGGTAATGTTAATGTTATGCGTGTTGCGCTTGAGTGTTGCCATAAAGGCTGGGGGGAAAGTATTATTATTGGCGTTGCAGGTGCTGGACAAGAAATTTCCACCCGCCCTTTCCAACTGGTAACAGGTCGCTCATGGCGCGGCACAGCATTTGGCGGCGCACGCGGTCGTACCGATGTGCCAAAGATTGTAGATTGGTATATGCAGGGCAAGATCGACATTGACCCAATGATCACCCACAAATTACCATTAGAAAAAATCAATGATGCCTTTGATCTGATGCATGATGGTGAATCCATTCGATCAGTGGTAGAATTTTAAGCAAGACACTATATAGATAGCTTTTAGGGGCAATTTTTAAATTGCCCTATTTTAGGTTTATAACATTAAGAGCAGGGCAAAAATCATGACGTTGGAAATCATATCAAATGCAAAATGTTTCGGAGGCATGCAAGGCGTGTTTAAGCATTCCTCATCAAGCACTCAATGTGACATGACCTTTGCAGTTTTTGTCCCACCACAAGCAGCAACAAAAGCCTGTCCTGTTTTATGGTATTTATCAGGCCTCACCTGCAGCCATGCCAACGTGATGGACAAAGGTGAATATCGCCGTGCGGCAGCTCATTATGGCATAATTATAGTTTGCCCAGATACCAGTCCTCGCGGCGATGGGGTGCCGGATGAAGCTGAAAATTGGCAAATGGGACAAGGTGCGGGTTTCTATTTAAATGCCACCCAAGCACCATGGAGCACCCATTATAATATGGAAAGCTACATCGTTAGTGAATTGCCCGAAATCATTGCACAAAATTTTAATGTGGATATGACACGCCAAGCTATAACTGGACATTCCATGGGTGGCCATGGCGCTTTAACCTTGGCCTTAAAAAACTCTAATCGTTATAAATCTTGCTCTGCTTTTGCCCCTATTGTGCAACCTTCACACGCAGAGTGGTCATCCAATGCCTTTCGTCAATATCTTGGCGATGACATGGCCGCTTGGCGCCAATATGATGCCTGCGCATTAATCGAAGACGGCGCTCGTTTCCCTGAGTTTTTAGTAGATCAAGGCACTTCTGATGGTTTCTTAGACAGTGGCTTGCGCCCTTGGTTTTTAGAGCAAGCCTGTAAGGCTGCTGACATTCCCCTACTCTTACGCATGCAAGAGGGCTATGACCATTCTTACAATTTCATCTCAACCTTTATGGAAGAGCATTTAAGCTGGCACGCTGAGCGATTAAATGGATAACCTATGAATGAATTTGGGGTGATATTATCACTGCTTACGACAGCGCTTCCAATCATCCCTTTATTGGGCGCTGGAGTTGGCGCAAAACTTGCAGGTGGCAGATTTTTCAGTGGCACAGCAACCCTAGTTGTTACATTGCTGTTTACAGCGCTAATGCATACAATCTTGGTAGTGATTTTTGGTTTTAAAAGCTCTATTGTAGGCATATTCAATCAAATACACTCCCCCAATATCATACTTGATCTATTATTTTTCTGCCTAGGACTTTTCATAGCCTCAAAGCTATTTAATCTCAGTCTCAAAATTATAGCCAAGATCATATAAATTGATTATATTATTTTATGACTTATTCGCTAG
>CAKMZG010000228.1 GCA_929200335.1 uncultured Alphaproteobacteria bacterium
ATACATATCACCCGTTTGATTAGAACGCATCACAGGAATGCCTTTGTTGCGCAGTCTAAATTGCTTGCCAGTTTGGGTGCCAGAAGGAATTTTCACGCGATTTTTGTTGCCATCAAGGCTACCCACTTCAAATTCACCCCCAAGGGCTGCTGTTGCCATGGAAATCGGTACGCGGCAGAAAATATCCGCGCCATCGCGTTGGAAAAATTCATGGGGTTTGATGGATAGGAATATATATAAATCTCCCGCAGGGCCACCCATAAGGCCAGCTTCCCCTTCACCCGCTAAACGAATTCGAGTGCCGTCATCAATGCCAGCCGGAATATTAACCGACAGGGTGCGTTCTTCTTGAGTACGTCCAGCGCCATCACAGCTTGTGCAGGGCTCAGAGATAACTTCGCCACGTCCTTGGCAGGATGGGCAAGTGCGCTCAACAGAGAAAAAACCTTGGGAAGCACGAACACGTCCAGCTCCCCCACAATGAGCACAGGTGACAGGGGATGTGCCAGGCTTAGCACCAGAGCCATCACAGGTATCACAAGTTACAGATGTTGGAATTTCCACTTCAGCCGTTTTGCCATTGTAGGCTTCTTCTAAGCTGATTTCCATATTAAAGCGCAGGTCATCGCCACGTTGGCGACCGCCAGAGCGAGAGCGGCGTCCGCCCATCATCTCGCCAAAAATGTCTTCAAAAATGTCGCTCATGTTAGCGCCGCCAAAACCGCCGCCAAAGCCAGCGCCACCTGCGCCTGGCCCGCCATTTTCAAATGCTGAATGGCCAAAACGATCGTAGGCTGAACGCTTTTGTGGATCTTTTAGAGCTTCATAAGCTTCGCCAATTTCTTTAAATTTAGCTTCAGCTTCAGCGTCATCAGGATTGCGGTCAGGATGATATTTCATGGCTTTTTTACGAAAAGCGCTTTTCAGCTCTTTTTCGTCTGCATCTCGTGATACACCAAGAAGTTCGTAATAGTCTTGTTTAGACATCCTGCACCTTGCTCAAACCCAAAATTATTTTTTATTATAGTATTATTTTAAAGGACGGGGATAGATTTTACCCAATATCAAAAAAGAGGGGCATAAAGCCCCTCAATTTATTCAGTTAGGCAGATTTTTTACCGTCATCATCGCCATCGATTTCTTCGAAATCGGCATCAACCACATCATCATCTTGAGCTGCATCGCGTGCTGCATCAGCTGCCGCAGCACCTTCTTCATCAGATTGCTGCGCCTCATAGATGGCTTGACCCATCTTCATGCTGGCTTCTGCTAGAACGGTTGATTTTTCACGGATAGCCTCAGCATCATCGCCTTCAATGGCTTCTTTCAACTCTGCCATTGCCGCTTCAATTGCTGATTTATCTTCTTCACTTACCTTATCGCCATGCTCTTCCAGTGATTTTTCAGTGGAGTGAACAAGGGCTTCAGCTTGGTTTTTAGCTTCAACGGCTTCACGGCGCTGTTTATCCGCATCAGCATTGGCCTCTGCATCTTTAACCATTTGCTCGATGTCATCATCAGATAGGCCACCAGATGCTTGAATGCGAATTTCATGGCTCTTACCAGTGCCTTTATCTTTAGCAGATACATTCACAATACCATTAGCATCAATGTCAAAGGTAACTTCAATTTGTGGCACACCGCGTGGCGCTGGTGGAATACCCACTAAATCAAATTGACCAAGTGATTTATTGTCTGCTGCCATTTCACGCTCACCTTGGAATACGCGAATGGTAACCGCATTTTGATTGTCTTCAGCAGTTGAGAATACTTGAGACTTTTTCGTTGGAATGGTCGTGTTGCGGTCAATCAGACGTGTAAACACACCGCCCAAAGTTTCAATACCAAGAGAAAGTGGTGTCACATCAAGAAGAAGCACATCCGTGACATCGCCTTGTAGGACGCCAGCTTGAATTGCCGCACCCATAGCCACAACTTCATCTGGGTTCACACCTTTATGAGGCTCTTTACCGAAAAATTCTTGTACAGTTTCCTGAATTTTTGGCATGCGGGTCATGCCGCCAACCAAGATCACTTCGTCAATGTCACCAGCTTTAAGGCCAGCATCTTTCAATGCGTCTTGGCAAGGCTTGATTGTGCGTTTTACCAGATCAGCTACTAGGCTTTCGAATTTAGCACGGGTTAGTTTCAAGGTTAAATGCTTAGGGCCTGACGCATCAGCGGTGATAAACGGTAGGTTTACCTCAGTTTGCGTTGAAGCAGAAAGCTCGATTTTAGCTTTCTCTGCAGCTTCTTTAAGGCGTTGCAATGCAACTTTGTCATTTTTCAGATCAATGCCTTGGTCTTTTTTGAATTCATCAGCCAAGTAATCCACAAGCACCATGTCAAAGTCTTCACCGCCAAGGAATGTATCACCATTGGTAGATTTAACTTCAAATACGCCATCGCCAATTTCAAGGATAGATACGTCAAATGTACCGCCACCAAGGTCATAAACCGCAATGGTTTTACCATCGTTTTTATCAAGGCCATATGAAAGTGCAGCAGCAGTTGGCTCGTTGATGATGCGAAGTACTTCAAGGCCAGCAATCTTGCCAGCATCTTTGGTTGCTTGACGCTGAGCATCATTAAAATAAGCAGGAACTGTGATGACAGCTTGCTCTACGGTTTCACCTAGATAAGCTTCTGCGGTTTCTTTCATTTTTTGCAAAATCATTGCAGAAATTTCAGATGGAGAATGTTTATTGCCATCTACTTCAACCCATGCATCGCCGTTATCTGCTTCAACAATGTTGTAAGGAACCAGTTTTTGATCTTTCTTTACGGTTTTGTCATTAAAACGACGGCCGATAAGACGCTTAACTGCAAATAAAGTATTCTCTGGGTTTGTCACTGCTTGGCGTTTTGCAGGTTGACCAACCAAACGCTCGCCATCATCACCAAAAGCCACCATAGATGGCGTGGTGCGTGCACCTTCTGCATTTTCAATAACCTTAGGGTTCTTGCCGTCCATCACAGATACGCAAGAGTTGGTGGTTCCAAGGTCGATACCAATTACTTTTGCCATTTTAACATCTCCTTTTAGCGAGCCAGTTCAACCCTGATTCTAGGCGTTTTATAACAGGCTTATAATGCCCGCAAAACCGGCCCCTATATTTAATTTACATATTTGGCTAGGGGGTTAAGGAGAATGACTCCTTAAGTTGATGCCTATATAGGAGTAGCTATTGGCCTGCGCAAGGTGTCTAGGGGTAATAAAATTGAAGTTTTTTGCAAAAAAATCACAAAAATTTGTGTTTTGGATATTTTATAGCTTCTAGAGGATAAAATAGTGCGTATTTATAACGTGTAGCATTTAAGTGAATTCACCTAAAAGTTACACGCGCTAGTGCGTATAGCGTTTAGGTGGGTTCACCTAAACGAGAACTATTCGCACAAATAAAGGAATCTAGAGCGGCGCTTTGA
>CAKMZG010000229.1 GCA_929200335.1 uncultured Alphaproteobacteria bacterium
AATTCATCAATTTAGATCACTAGAAGCCACAAAATATTGTGTTACCGATTCGGATAATTTCTCATAATATGTCTAATTTTTACTATTTATAATAATGTTAGATTTTATCTAAAATATAAAAAAACAATTATTTCAATATCTTAACGCTATTAACTTTTCATTAACCAAAAAAAACTTGCAAAAATATGCAATTGGGTTCAATTTTGATCTGACGCAAAAATTGTACATTTTGTAATATTTGCGTTGAAATTTTGACGCTTCAAAAAATAGGTTATATAATGCTGGATAAAAACCCATCTGAGAAACTATCTCATTATGCGGAATTACTCTCCCAACAACAACATGTTTTGCGCGAGCGTTTATATGCACCCGATGCAAAAAAAGAATTGCGAAATTTTTCTGGGCCTGAAACCGCTCAATGGATAGAAATTCCAGAAAGCACTTTACGACAAATGGACCTAGATGGCGAGACACCCTTTGTTGAAAAACTCCCAAATGGACGGAGAGCGTATAAATTAAGCGATATCAATAAGTTAAGAGCGATATTGGCTGACAAGCGACCAAAAGACGCGTTAAAATTATTGCCCCAACGCCGCAAAGGCGACAAGATGCAAGTTCTAGCATTTTCTAACTTTAAGGGCGGCTCAGCAAAGACAACCAGCAGCGTCCATCTTGCACATTATTTGGCATTAAAAGGCCTGCGCGTCCTCGCTATTGATTTAGACCCCCAAGCATCTTTCTCTGCTTTATTTAATTGCCAACCAGAATTGGATGTTGGTGAAAACGAAACCCTATGGGCGGCTCTTCGCTATGATGATGAACGCAAGCCCATTCGTAATATTATTCGCAAAACATATATAGAGAGTCTTGATCTCATTCCTGCTAATTTAGAGTTGCAAGAATTTGAACATTCAACCCCAACAGCGATTATGTCTGGCAACGCAAAAGGTGAAAATGTCTTTTATCGCCGTATTGCCAACACCCTAAAAGATATAGACCAAGATTATGATGTTGTTATCATCGACACCCCACCACAACTGGGATATTTAACCCTTGCCGCACTTTTTGCATCCAGTGGTCTGGTTGTGACGGTAAACTCTGCAATGATCGACATTGCCTCAATGAATCAATTCCTCTTAATGCTTTCAGATATAAAAAACGTAATTGAAGATGCTGGCGGCTCGATGAATTTGGATTTTCTAAAATTCTTAATAACTCGATATCGGGACACTGATGCTCCGCAACAATTATGCGCCAGCTTTTTACGCAACTTGTTCACCGATGATGTTTTAACCAATACAGCCATTGAAACAACTGCCATTCAAAATGCTGGACTTCAAAAAAAGTCAGTTTATGAGATGAAGCCGGGTGAGATTGGCCGCGACACGTTAAAACGCGCCATTGAAAGTCTAAATGGCGTGAACCAAGAAATTTATGAGCTTATTCAGCACAATTGGGGACGTATGAAATGACCAAGAAAAAACCATCTAAATCCAGCGTCGCAATGTTTGGTGATGCTATCAACGCATTCACAAATGATGATTCGGCGGAGGGAGATAATTTTTCGCCAAAAACTGAAACAAAAAGAGTTTCCTCAGGTGTAGTTTCAGCTGCCCGTGAAAGTGCGTTAGTTGATTTACGAGAAGAGCGCGACCGCTTAAAAGCAGAATTAGAAAATGCTCAAGATATCAAAACGCTTGATCCAAAATTAATAGACCCCTCACCTTTTCCTGATCGCTTAGAAGATCAAGATTCAGAAGCGGACTTTGAAGTATTGAAACAAAGTATAGCTGAGGAAGGCCAGCAATTACCCGTATTTGTGCGTCCACACCCCACAGTTTCTGGGCGTTTTCAATTGGCCTATGGCCATCGTCGCCTCCGAGCCATCAAAGAACTTGGACATGAAAAAATACTTGCCTGTATTAGAGATTTGAATGACAATGAGCTTATTGCTGCACAGGGCATTGAGAATTCAGCGCGGCGAGATTTGAGCTTTATTGAGAAAGCTCTATTTGCCGAACATATCCGAAATCAATGTCAAAATAAGCGTGATGAAGTGGCAAAAGTAAAGTCAATTTTATCTTGCACAGATGCTGATGTCTCAGCATTTAAGCACATTCTATCCACCCTCCCCTCTACTGTAATACGCTTAATAGGACCAGCAACAAAGGTGGGAAAACCACGCTGGCGGCAATTAGCAAAACAGGCACAGGAACATGCCGACAGTAAAATTTTAGAAGGGTTAGAAAAAGACAGAGTATTCTCATCCATCAATGACACAAACCAACGCTTTGACTATGTTTTGAATTTATTTAGCACAAAATCAACCTCAGCAGCTTCTTCAGAGTTCCTTGAGATTGGCAAAACCACTATAAGCATTGCGCGCAAAGCAAAGACAATATCATTAACTTCAAATAACAAAGCGTTTGGAGAGTGGTTGATTAACAATCTTTCAAATCTGCATTTAGCATATGAGAAAGATAGGAAGTGAATTTTTGTTAACTAACAAATTTTGTTAACTAACAAAAAAGGAGTTTAAATAAGGCAAAAGAAAAGCCCCATACCAAGTGGCAGGAGCTCATCTAATAATTGTAGCAAATTTAAGATAGCTTTCCCCGAATCACTTGTCAATAAGCAATGCTGGATTTTGATCCAGTAAACGGTATTTTTTTGCCTTTTGTTAGAAAACAGAAGGAGAATTAAGCTATGGAAAATACAGGTTGGCGAAAGCCAACACCGGAATTGTGCATTGCTCAACAATTTGCACAGGCCGGTGAACAGTTAGCTATACCCAAATCTCAAGCAATGGTTGCCGTTAAACGTGTGGCTGCAAAGATAGGTCTTCGTGGCATGGATATAGTCTTGCTAGATTTACTTTGCGCTTTATCTCAACCCCAAGATTGGGAAGAAGGCAACCGCCCTATCGTTTGGCCATCTAATAATTTTCTATCAGAACAATTAGGCCTATCTGAGCGTGCAGTGCAACGTCATTGTAAGAAGTTGGGTGAGTTAGGACTTATATCATTTAAGGATAATTCCAACGGCCATAGACGCGGAAAACGTGATAAGGATGGTCGCATTATTGAAGCCTATGGTTTTGATCTATCCCCATTACAAGCAAGAGCAGGGGAGTTTGAACTACTCCATGAAGAGATCACAGCAGAGCGTAATTTCAAAAAGCTTATGCGAAAACATATCACCATTGCAAGACGCTCTATCCGCAGTATGGTACATATGGCACAAGAAAACGCGCTTGCTGAAAATACAGAAGACCAATGGCAACATTATTCTGCAAAGCTAGATCAATTAGTCGAACTTATCCCAAGCCCAGCTGCATCCTCAGAACACCTTACAAAGGTTGCTCAGAGCTTTTTATCACTTCAAGA
>CAKMZG010000230.1 GCA_929200335.1 uncultured Alphaproteobacteria bacterium
ATTGAAAATATAAGTGTCGCTTTTTTACTATACTTATGATTTTATACTAATAAAAGAGATTGAGAGCTATAGCATGTCACCCAAAAATGGGTGCCGGTTTCGGGATTAGTGACATGTTACAACAAAGGAATAGAGCGCATTTATGATTTATATATAAGTGATGTGCTCTAAAATTTCTGTTAAGATCCAAATAATGAGGGCAAAGTGTCAAATATCAAGCCAACGGAAATACGCTTAGCTAAAGACAAGAAAACTTTACACGTGACCTTTAATAGTGGGGAGGAATTTTCCATCAGTGCACAATTACTGCGCGTGGAATCTCCATCTGCTGAAGTTCAAGGGCATAATCCATCTCAAAAAGTTCTCGTCAAAAATAAAGAAAATGTAGAAGTTATGAAGATTGATCCGGTTGGTAATTATGCCGTCCGTATAACCTTTGATGACATGCATGATACGGGAATTTATTCTTGGCCTGTCTTGGAAAGGTTAGGGCGCGAAGGACAGGCTTTAATGGCTGCTTATCATGAGGCTGTGGAAGCTAGCTAAACGGAGGAGCTGTGGCTAAATTATATTTTTGCTATTCGGCAATGAATGCGGGCAAGTCTACGGTGCTTTTGCAGGCGGCTTATAATTACCGCGAACGGGGTATGACGCCATTATTGTTTTCCTCCTCTATAGATACTCGTGATGGTAAAGGGAAAATTACGTCTCGAATTGGAATATCTCAAGAAGCCTTATTGTTTTCTGCTGAAGATGAGCTTTTTGAGCGTGTTGATGGCCTTAATAGGGATGTTAAAATTGACTGTGTATTTATTGATGAAGCGCAGTTCTTAACTAAAATACAGGTTTGGCAATTGGCTAAGGTCGTGGATAAATTGAAAGTACCTGTCATGTGCTATGGTCTGCGAACAGATTTTCAAGGGGGACTCTTTCCTGGAAGTGCAGAGCTTTTGGCAGTTGCGGATCACCTACGGGAAATTAGAGCAATTTGTTGGTGCGGTAAAAAAGCAACAATGACTGCGCGGTTAGGAAGGGGTGGGCAAGTTTTGCAGGATGGTGTTCAAATAGAGGTAGGTGGTGATGACCGCTATGTTTCTCTATGTCGTGAACATTGGGTGCTTAAAGCCCTAAGTTAATAAAATATTTAAAGAGTTTAGGTATTTTATATAGTGTGTATAGCTTTATTTAAATGTGTTTAAACTATGAGGTCTTAGTAAATAATTTAAAAATACTATTGGTAGCTTCTGTATTGAGTTATTTTGTAGTACTAGTTCTAATTTACTATAGAATTTATAGTTATTTTGTTCAATATTAAGTATTGCCTGTTGTAATTCTATGTTTGTTTGAAGTTTTCTGGAGTTAAATGATGAACATGAAAGTATGGTTATATGAATTTAGTAAGGAAAACACTTTAAATTAACTTGCAATAAATGAATAAACAATATATTACCTTAGGTAACATATTGTTTTATGAAGTTGCCATTTGAACTGATATGTAATGCATTGCAGAACTTTCCCTATGGTAAGATTTGAGTGATGCGAGATCTTATGTTGAAGTTTTATTAAATGTCAGTTTTACTAATATAAAATATGTGCTATCGTGAGCTCGTAAGATTTAAGAGAAAAAAATGAAAAATATATTTAAATCTATTTTTTCGTCACAAATTGATGAACAAATCAAAGTGCCTGAAGCCCACAGGCCTTTGATGCGAGCGCTTGAGCCAAGAATTTTGCTTGATGCAGCAGCGGCAGATGTAAGTTTTAATCTTGCTGAAAAAGCTATTTTAGAGCGCCAAGCAAATGAGTTTGTGGCACCTGAGCCTGATTATACGATCACTGATACCGCCATTGATGCCCTTGAGGCTGATGCTGTCGCGCCTCCATTGGAGCGCGGAAAAGAGGTTCGTCGAAATGAAATTGCTTTCATTGATGCCAATATCGATGACTTGGGGTATGTTTTAGACGGCATTCGTTCTGATGTAGATATTGTGATTTTAGATGATAGTTCAGATGGGATGGAGCAAATTGCAGCCGCTTTAGATGGTGCTCTAAATATTGATGCTATTCATATTATTTCTCATGGCGATGCGGGTAGTTTGCAGTTAGGCTCTACTCAATTGACCAGTGAATCTATGTCAGGTGAGCATGCTGATGAATTGGCCAAAATTCGCTCAGTTATGGCGCTTGAAGGCGATATTTTGTTATATGGCTGTAATTTTGGACAAGGTGATGACGGTTTAGAGGCTGCTCAAAAATTAGCTAACATTACCGGTGCTGACATTGCTGCTTCCGATGATTTGACTGGTGCTGATAGTTTAAACGGCGACTGGGATCTTGAGCTGCAAACAGGTGTCGTTGAGGCTGATACATTTGAGTTGGACGATTATAGCGGTGTTTTGAGCATAAATGTTGTTGATGCTCAAGGTCTTCAATCTGATAGTTATATTGTGCCTGAAGATGCTGAAATTGAAATCATTATTCGAGGTGCTGATGGTGGTAAGGGCAGAGATCAAGCTGGTGGCAATGGTGCTTTTATTACGGCTAAATTTAATGTTCAAGCTGGTGATGTTATTCGCTATGTTGTTGGTGAGGCTGGCGAAAATTCTCTTGTAGGCTCAGGTTCTGGCGGCGGCGGCGGTAGTACCGGTGTTTATATTAATGATACACTTGTTATGGTTGCTGGCGGCGGCGGCGGCGGGGATAATTCTAGCAATGCTTTTGGATTGGGTGCTAATGCTGGTACTTCTGGTGATGCGGGTACTCATACAAGAGCAACATTAAAAGGTGGCGTTGCTGGAACAAATGGCCAAGGTGGTGGTGGATCCACCACGACAAATAATGATCCAAACAGAGGTGGCGGCGGCGGCGGTGTTTTTTCAGATGGCGGGCAAAGCTCAACGTCTAGTGCCTTTGGACAAGGTGGAGATAAGGCTGATAATACCACTGCAAATTTAACCCAAAATTTAGATATTGCTCAAGGTGGTGCTGGCAGTTCCGACGGTGCTGATGGTGGTGCTGGATTTACTGGTGGTGGTGGTGCTGATAAATGGACAGGCGGCGGTGGTGCAGGTTATTCAGGCGGTGGTGCTGGTGGTTATTCTGGTAGAGCCGGTGGCGGTGGTTCATATGTGCATTCTTCTGCAATCGAACAAGATTTAAATAATGGTAGTAATGGCGTTTCAGGTTCTAGGGGTGCCCCTTCAGATGGTTTTATTAAGATTAACCTAAATGCTGACAGCGATGGCGATGGTATTCTTAATGATCAAGATATTGATGATGATAATGATGGCATTTTAGACAGTGTTGAAGATGGTCATTATGAAACTACCTT
>CAKMZG010000231.1 GCA_929200335.1 uncultured Alphaproteobacteria bacterium
GAATAATATAGAACGGCATTCGCCCAAGCAAATGCCGGCCAAGGACCTGATTCATTAGTAGGTTCGTGCCCACCAATAATAAAGTCAGGTTTTATGTGAGCGTGAGGATCTGCTGTGCAACCATATCGAGAGTACAAATCCTTGCTTATGCTTAACCGTGTTTTTTTTGCCCAGTCTCCTCCATAAGATGCTGCTTCGCATGAAAATCCAGTGAACTTTGGAATCTCGTCTGGCTTATAACATTCCCCATTACTTTTCGTTCTGTATCCGGACGAGCAAACACATTTTTCGCCAGAAACTACTTTAGGTGATTTACATGTCGGCGGTTTATAACATTTGCCGTTGGTTATGTTTAATTCCTGGCCTTTTTTACAGATTTTTTTAACACATTGACCATTTTTTGCTGTATATATCAGATCGCTACTACACCCACAAATTGGCGCAGTATTACTTTTTTTACATTGTTCTATTTGGCCGATATTGTAGAGCGCATCGGGAAGCCAGACAGTCTCAAGAAAAGACTTCTTTTTCTGTAACACTTTTGAACCAATAGCAATAACCTCTCGTAATTTATTGCACTTACTGTTGCCAGCTATCGCAACATTATATTTTCTTAAGCCTTGCTGGCTTCCTGCACCAAAAAATCCATCTACCGTACCAGTGTTAAGTTTTCCTCCTTCTGAAACTGAGCAGCCTTGTAAACGCAACGTTTGTTGTAAAACCTTCGCTATGGGACGATAAACTTCGAATGCTGAGGAGGATTTTTGTATTTCTAAACCTGCTTCTTTTACCGTCTTGGCACTTATTTGCTCAAATATTTTCTTTGCTTCTGTCTTAACCACCTCTAATTTACTAAGCTCTGGTTTCCAACTTAATGCCTGCTCTATAGCAGAGGGACATTTTTTATACTTTATGGCATATGCTTTAATTGCATCTGCCCGCTTCTCTAGCTCCTTCCATGCCGTATCAGCTGCTAGGCAATTATCTTTTTCCGCTTCAACCTTACCTTGGTCAGGATCTGCTTTAACTGTTTCTGTTTCTCTTACGCTAGGTTTAGGCTCTGGCCGCCAACCAACTGCTCGAACTATAGCGGCAGTACAGTCTTTATATTTCAAAGCATAGGATTTGACGGTAGTTTTAGTTTTTTCTAGCTTCTCCCATGCTGCCTCAGCTGAGCCACAGTTGTCTTTGGGAGCTACACAGACCGATGCAATATAGGCTTGAGCTTCTTTGGTATGATTTGTATCTGGATATTGCTGCAGAAAGCTTCTCACTTCTGAGCATTTATCATCTGCTGCAGACCTTGCCTCATAGGTTGCTGTCCAATACCGTTGCATGCCTCCATTCCAATAGTCCGCTAGGTCTGTCGCTATGCGACAATCTGCATTATCATTGGCAAACAAACTAACCGAAGTTTCGCTCTTCTTTAACTTACCCCATTGCTGAACAATCTTTTCACAGTTGCTATTAACAGGTGGTATTTTCGGCTGTGTCGAGACGGTTGTAATACGTGGCTTTCCAAATCTATCTGTACAAGAGAGCGTATCTTTGTCTACTCTCGCCTTTGCTAGACAAAAACCATCTGGCCCTTCACGTTTCAATGTTCTCCTAGTTGGCATATAACTTGGGACAGGAGCAGATAATAATATAGCGCCTTTCTTTTTTGCAATATCTATCTCATCAATAATACGATTATTAATGACTGAATCTAAGTCCCTAAAACTTATCGAAGGATTTTTAGCTAGAGCCTCTACCAGAACGCGACCGTAAAGTGATAATGGGGATTCCGTTTCGTCTTTTTTGTCAAGACGAGCAATTGATTGACCACCTCGCCCCGATGCAAAAAAAGCATGAATCCCGTCTATCTCAGACAGCTCCGTTGTTTTTTGTTTTGAATACTCCCCAACTGCCGCTCCTAGAGCTAATGCGCTTGATGAGAAGGGTATTGTTCTATCCAAAGCATCGTTACGACAAGCATTATAAAATACTACAAGACCACGCTTACTATCATTTACCAATGTAGCCACTAGGTCCTCAAGTGGAACAAGTTTTCGCAAAGCTTTATTTATTACCGCTTTCCTGCCCCCAGGTATTCTAGTATCGTAATTTGTCGGCACAATGTAGTTTCCAGGTTTATTTTTAAAAGTAAAACCATGACCAACGTAATAGAACAAAATGTTAGCATCATAAGGAAGTGTTTCATCTATGTCGGCAAAAGCACCAAAAATATCATCATCTGATGGATACTCCTCTCCTGTAACCTTAAATATATTTTCCTCTCTGTATCCTAGTCGTTCTATAAGCACACGACTCAAAGCATCGATATCATGTTGTGAAGATGTTAGCGGGGCTAGTCCTTTATCCTGATCATAATTAGACATAGACATAAGGATTGCATAACTTTTCAATGTCACAGACTTATCAACAGGAACCTGCTGTATTTGAGCACTGAGGGTGACTTCTTGGGCGTTACTAGCATTCAAAGTAAAAATACTTATCAGTAAAACTATAAAAATTTGTGAGTAAATATTATAAATTTTCATGTTAATAAATATCTCTTACGCCTACATATGACTATACATAGTTAAGGCTTCATCAGTAGCTGGACCAAATTTTCCGTCAATTTTTCCACTATAGATCTCTAGATTTTTTAGTTTTTCTTGGACGCGCTTCATAATGCTTTTCATTGAGAACATAGGATCACCATTTATCTGCTCAACCTCCTCTAGCGAAGAGATTACTTCTTCTGGTGTAAAACCCATTACCGGAGGGAAATTCTCAAACCGTTTTAGAAAAACATCGGCTAATCCCTCTAAACTTAACTCAAGGCCTAAAGTAGCAACATCCGCCTTAATCTTTGAAGCCGATATAGTTGTATCAGATGAATATGCCATCAATCCATAAAAAAGGTTAGTACATAAAAACATTTTCATATAGCTTTCTTCCTCATCACACGCTTTAAGCGAAGCTCGTGCAGCTTCAAAAGGTTTGTGATCTTTTATATATTGCTGACCGAGGATTTCGCAGGATTCATGCTCCTTCATATTACAACTTGTTATTAAGACCGCTAGTGCTTCCGATTTTTCGCCAAGAGTAGAGTCATCAAGTATATACGCTCCGAGTTTACGGCATCCCCAATACTCCTCAAGATCGCATGCTTTGCGATAGAAATTCATAGCAAGATATAAGTCTTCTTCAATTTTTCCTACATATTGGGTTTCCGCATCTCTAAAAGAATAACTAAAATTTTGATGAGCATATAGGTTTCCAAGTTTCATACATCCCCATCCATTATCTAGCTCACATCCTTTGTTAAAATAC
>CAKMZG010000232.1 GCA_929200335.1 uncultured Alphaproteobacteria bacterium
GCATTTTTTTTGATTAAGATATATTGGATTTTACAATTGTTAAATTCCAAACTATGTTAGTCTTAGGGAGAAAATAACATGCTGGAAACTTACTTCATTACGCTAGTTGGATTAATAGCCATGCAGGTTTCACCAGGCCCCAATTTAGTGGCAATAGCATCTGCCGCTATGGGACAAAGCCGAAAATCAGCTTTTCTGATAACATTAGGGATTGCCTGTGGCGCTATAATATGGGTCATGCTTGCAGCCTTAGGTATAGGTGCGATTGTTGAATCCTATCCTATTATTCTAACAGTCATGAAATTTTTTGGCGGCGGATATCTATTATGGATAGGTATCAAAGCTATGATTGCGGCCTTTAAAGGTGAAAGCATGCAAATCTCTCAACTTGATAAAGTTGTTTCAGGATGGGCATCGTGGCGTCGGGGGCTTTTTGTTGTTCTAACAAATCCTAAAGCTGCGCTTGGCTGGACTGCCATTGCATCATTTTTGTTTGGCTCTGGTTTATCCGCTTTTGAAGTAGCTGCTTTCGCACCATTAGCTGCATTAAGTGCAATGATTATTTATGGCACTTATGCTTTTCTGTTTTCAACTCAAAAAGCTGTACATACCTACCAACGATTTTGGCGAATTGTAGAGTGCATATTCGGTAGTCTATTTGGCACAATGGGGGCTAATCTTATATTCTCAGGTGTTCGTGATTTAAAACCTTAGAGCATATTCACCTTGAATTGGGCAGAAACGCCGCGTTTATCATAATTTACTGGAAAGCCCTTTCATATGATGGTATGGCAGGGCAAATTTGCAGCACGGATGTAAATCTTGCTGCAATAGCTATACGTAATTACCCTTTTAGATAGATGCGCCCATGAGTGATGACACAAATATTTTAGATAACGAGATATCAATGGCTGAGCCGCGTGATTATTTTGCGCTATTAAAGCCGCGCGTTATGTCTTTGGTTATTTTTACAGCCCTAGTTGGTTTGATGGTTGCGCCAGATGGCATTAATCCCTTTATAGGGCTTGTCGCAATCCTTTGTATTGCTGTTGGTGCAGGTGCATCGGGTGCTTTAAACATGTGGGTTGATTTTGATATCGATGCCATCATGAGCCGTACCCAAAGCCGTCCTATTCCTGCGGGCAAGGTGAGGCGCCAAGAAGTGCTGCCTTTTGGTTTAATTCTATCAGCTGCATCTGTTATTGTGCTGGGTATTGCAACCAATTGGTTGGCAGGTGGATTGCTTGCCTTTACGATTTTCTTTTATGCTGTGGTTTATTCCATGTGGCTGAAACGCTCAACACCACAAAACATTGTGATTGGTGGCGCTGCGGGTGCATTTCCTCCAATGATTGGTTGGGCAGCAGTAACAGGCACCATCACCATAGAGAGCATTGTGTTGTTCATGATCATTTTCATTTGGACACCCCCTCATTTTTGGGCTTTGGCTTTATTTAAATTGGGTGATTATGAAAAAGCTGGCATTCCCATGATGCCCAATGTGGCAGGCCATCAATCGACAAAGCTGCAAATTTTACTCTATTCTATTGTGCTAGCACCCTTTGGTGTTGCACCGTGGTTTTTAGGTTTTGCAGGTATTTTCTATGGCGTGGTGTCACTCATCATGGGATTGATATTCTTATATTTTGCTTATCTCACCTATAAGATGAGTGATGATGATGAAAAAATGCTGCCTGCAAAAAAACTATTCGGCTTTTCAATCTTCTATCTCACTGTACTTTTTGCGGTATTGTTGATTGAGAACCTTGTGATGACATATTTGCCACTAATCATGGCATAGTTAAAATACTCCAAGAGTGAGAAAATCAATGAGTGAAGATTTAGAATTTGTGAAATTAACCGAGAAGCAAGAAAAAGCCCGCCGCTCGCGTAGTGTGGCTCTTGCCGTTATTTGTTTTGTATTGGTGATTTTGTTTTACATCATGACTTTTGTAAAATTCAGCCCTGATACATTCTCAAACTGGATTAATAAAACAGAAAATGAAATCTCAAAACAACAATAATCTGCCTAATGGTCAAGGCAAAAGCGATGTTAAAAACACAAGGGTAGCTATAATCTGTGTGGCTACTGTTTGTTGTATGGTGGGCTTGGCCTATGCTGCTGTGCCGCTTTATCAAATATTTTGTCAGGTGACGGGCTATGGCGGAACGACTCAGCGTGTTGTTGAAGCGCCAAGCGAGACATCAAAACTCACTATCAAAGTGCGTTTTGATGCAAATATAGATAAAGATTTAGATTGGAAGTTTTATCCTAAACAGCGCGAAGTAACCGTGCATCTGGGTGAGAAGAAGACTATCTCTTACGGTTCAATTAATCTATCAGATAAAGAGTTAACGGGGACTGCGACTTTCAACGTTACACCGCAGGCGGCAGGCGTTTATTTTAATAAAATAGAATGCTTTTGCTTTACAGAGACTACATTAAAGCCAGGTGATAGTTTGGATATGCCAGTGGTCTTTTTCATTGACCCTGATATTGTGGATGATGAGATTATGCATAACTTAGGCACAATCACACTTTCCTATACATTCTTTGAAACTGAGAAGACAGAAGAAGAGGTATCTTCTGCGCAATAAAGTGCTTTGTTTAGGGCGTCTAACGCTTAGGTGAATTCTCCTAAACGTCATACGCTTGAGAAAAAAATAGGGTGCAACAAAATGTGGCAGGGAAAGAGTATAAAATAGGCTGGTAAATCCTGTAAAAAAGCGATAAAAGCCCTATTAAAGTAAGATAATTGCTGTGTGAAGCTTGAAATTCATGCGTTTTCGCGATGTATTAAGAATCACATTTAGCTGAGCTTGCATTAAATGTTAAAATTTTATGCAAATGAGCTTAACAACAACAAGGATTTATAGCTAAAATTATGATTTTGGCTATAAGAGGAAATTAACTGGCGAGTGCCGTCAATAGGCGGGAATTGTCAAATTGGAATAATCCAGGAGTAAAACATGGCTGAAGCCCATAAAGTCAATCACGATTATCACATCATTGATCCAAGTCCATGGCCGTTTTTAGGCTCATTGGGTGCTTTAATTATGGCGATCGGCGCCGTTGGTTTAATGCGTTATTCTGCTGGTGGTGAATTTAACCTGTTGGGTCTTAATCTTACCACCCCATGGATCTTTTTAATTGGTCTTTTGGTTGTTTTATATACCATGTTTGGCTGGTGGTCAGATACCATTAAAGAAGCACATCAAGGCCATCATACCCGCGTTGTGCAATTGCATCTGCGCTATGGTATGATCATGTTCATCGCGTCAGAAGTTATGTTCTT
>CAKMZG010000233.1:0-426 GCA_929200335.1 uncultured Alphaproteobacteria bacterium
TAATGTTAATCCTATTAGTCTTTTAGACGAGCAAGGTAATACGGTGCAGTCTGCCGTCATTTGGCAGTAATGTTAATCTCACCATCTGTAACCTAATGTTTTTACAAATACAATAGTAATCATTTTGTGGGTGAGCAATAATTTCATAATCCTCTCTATCTATAGCGATAATAAATTACATTTAATTACAGAAATACTTATAAAAATCAAAATCTTATAGCGAATTCTGAGGCAGAATAGACAAAAGCTCATTAATTTCAACGATTATAAGGTTATATTGACTATCATTAATGCTTATTACCTAATGAAATTTAGATACTAACTGAACCTTAAAAACAAGAGTTATTTCTGTGTAGTATTCAGTAAAATTAGCAACTTATGTTCACCCCACCTTTTTCAACAAATACTCCAATGCCTCGCCAAGTT
>CAKMZG010000233.1:436-2722 GCA_929200335.1 uncultured Alphaproteobacteria bacterium
GGATTATCCGACACATTGCCGTCATGCCACATATAATCAAATAAATGATAAAAATCAGTACTATTAAGAATCAACTCGCCATTTTCATGTTTATCAAAGTCACTTAATAATGCCAATAAAGCAGTGGATATCTCATGCAAAAGCGGCTTATAATGTGAAACAATAACACTTTCAGTTGCTGAATAATCTTGCATAGAACCTCTCAAAAAGTAGATCATTAGTGTAACTAATAATTAAGAAAAAAGCAACTTATGTTCAGCCCACCTTTTTCAACAAATACTCCAATGCCTCGCCAAGTTCTACAAATGCAGCTTGGTTGCCATTGGGCATATCAGGGTGGAGCTTCATCGCCATGCGGCGATAGGCTTTGCGGATTTCCTTTTCAGTGTATGATTGACCTGCCTCAAGCCCCAGAACCTTCAAATATCTATCCATTTGTGAAGTTTGCGACTGCTTTTGTTGGGCTTTTGCTTTTTCTGAACCAGCGCCGCTTGATCTTGATTGTGAGCGTTGGTTGTTGGTTTTAGATGATGGCTTCTCCCGCGTCTTTTGTTGTTGCTGCCGCCTTAATTCCTCGCGAAGTCGGGCAATTTCTTCCTCCAGCTCCCGCTCACGGGATTGGATATCTTCAAATATGCCCTTATGCTGTAGAGAATAGTAAATCTCGCTCAGGCTTTCCGCCCACATCATTACGCGGTATAAAAACATACTTTGATTGGATAAAAAACCAAGGATAAACGCCAAGGTGAACACACCCAATAAGCTGCTCAATATCGATGCAATAAAATAGCCCACGATTAAGAGGACAAGAGCCTTCAGCACCCCAATATTTTTTGCAAATTTTGAAACCCCATAACCCATGGCAAAAAATGCAAAAATAATGATGAGGTTTGACATATTTAATTTCAACCCCGTCAAAGCTCTAAACATCACTTCAAAAAATTCAATCATATATTCACTTTCATCGCCTATACTCTTTTTGATCCATCCAGTATCCAAGAAAATATATCTATGGATTCTTTACCAAATAGACCTTTGGGTCTTTGTTCTTTGGGTTCACTCATAGCGGAATAAAAACCAATCTATCATCAGCCTGTGAGATGATTTTCGCTGGTGGATAACGCATCATGCGTAGGAAACTTGAGTTTTCATGACTGGGATAAATATCCAACAAAGTGGTTTTTCTATTATCCGATATCACCAGCAATTTATTATCAGGCAATTCACGTATCTCAGAAGCATTGATGAGATTATATTCGCTGTGCCGTTCAATATGCGTATCCTTTTCCTCACTTCGATGGAACATGCGCACCTTACCCGCTTTACGCTCAAAGAATTCCGCAGTCATGGTCTCTGCCCCACCAAAACTTATTTGCGTGGCTATCCCCGACATAATGACATTCATCAAATCTTTACCGTAGCGCGACACAAGCTGTTGCTGCCCCTGCATCATCAGTAAAAGCGATATGTCATATTTTCGCGTGGTGGTGACAAGCTTATCAAACCCTGGAAGATAAGAATTTCCAAATTCATCAAAAATAAAATAAACCGGTAAATCATCACCACTTGGCAACTCACGCATAGCCGCATGTAAAAAGCTTAAAAAATACATACTCACCAAAGGCTGATAGATGTCCTGATCCTCTGGTGGGGTCACCACGTAAATGATGGTCTTTTGTTTACGAAGGGTGGAGAGATCAATGTCACTACGAGCCGTCAACGCGCAGATATGAGGCTCTGAGAATATCTTTAACGCCACAGTCGCATTGATGATAAAACTGGTTATGGTCTCATCAGCACCTGTGATAAGCGACTTCCACTCATTGGCCAAGAAAACATCTTCACTGCAACAGGCTTCCACGAACTCCAATAAGTCCTCACCATCATCGCCAAAGTTTTGGATAAGGTGATAAAGATTATGCGGCGTATTAAACACCTCAGGCTGGGTCTGTAAACATTTCAAGAAAAACCGCACATAACGCTCAGCCCCCTTGCTCCAAAAAGCATCGCCTGAATCGCCCTGAGTTTTGGAAAACAACTCAGCAAAACGCATGACAGCAGAAGCACTGTTAATATCTAAAAATGGATTATAGCGGTTTGAATTTTGCAAATCATTGGGATTGAGCAAAATGATACGATAGCCTTTAGATTTCATATAGCCGCTGGTATCACGGTATAAATCACCAGACATATCATTAACGATTAAAACACTCTCACTACGCCCCTTATCCAAAATGATGGGACGCGCCAAAGCTGTCGACTTCCCCTTCCCCGTTACCCCATCAA
>CAKMZG010000233.1:2732-3288 GCA_929200335.1 uncultured Alphaproteobacteria bacterium
GCGTAAATCTTTCCCATTAATAAGTAGCCCCCTATTGCGCGGTGAAAGATATTCGCTCATATCTGAGCCACTGGCAAATTCCGCACCTTCCTTACGCGACAGGCTTTTACCAAACACCAGATTTTGCATGCTGCGCTTAAGTTGCTTTTTGAGCAAAGAACCAATCATAGAATTTTTATTAGATGACATGCTTTTTGTTTCGCTTTTGACGGTTCAAAATTCTTCTTACTTTTTTAACAATATACCTCAACAGTATTTTTGGCCTATATTTTCAGAGACTTCAAGTCTTTCGCTTGTTATTTTTTTGCAACTTAGCTTCCCGCTTCTGCGCTTTCTTTTTGTAAATCTCTTCCATCTCATTCTTAAACTCGCTTGCGCTAGATTTTTGCTTGGCTTCATTCTTCTGCCCCTCACCCTCTTTGGCATTTAAATCGCCTGCATGAGAGGAAGAAGTGTTTTTGTTAGCATCTGATGACTTTTCATCACGCGCACCCTCAGCGCCTTTTAAATCATCTTTATTAGACTGCTTTGCCAAAGCAAGTTCATCCAAATAAGT
>CAKMZG010000234.1 GCA_929200335.1 uncultured Alphaproteobacteria bacterium
AAATGATATACTGCCCTTAATTTCTTTTAAAGTCGCGCGATTAGGGTTATAACTAGGCTCAGTTGGATTGTTTAAAATATCCCCCAACCGTTCAATTGATATTCTAGTTTGTTGAAAATCCTGCCACAGTTGAGCCAATCTTAAAATCGGCCCTGTTACACGACCTGATAGCATGTTAAATGCTACCAATTGGCCAACAGTCAAATCGCCAGAAACCACAGCTTTAGCACCGATATATAAGGTTAAAGCCATTGTTATTTTACTGATCAGCTGCGTTGCTTGACCAGCTATATTGCCTAAATTTGCAGCTTTAAAACTGGAATGAACATAGGCTGCTAATTGCTCTTCCCATTTGCGATTAGATTGCGGCTCCACTGCTAAAGCTTTCAATGTTTCCACACCTGTGATTGCCTCAACTAAAAATGCTTGATTAACGGCACCACACTGGAATTTTTCTTCCATACGCGCACGTAAAATGGGCGTTACGAATAATGCTAATCCCACATAAAATGGTATAGAGGCCAAAACAATGAATGTTAAAACTGGACTAAAATACCACATGACTGCAAAGAAGCCGATTGTAAAAAATAAATCGATAATCAATGTAAGGGATGAGCCCGTTATAAAATTTCGAATGTTTTCTAGTTCACGTACTCTTGCAACAGATTGTCCAACCTGCCTACTTTCAAAATACCCCAATGGCAAAGCCAGAAGGTGCCTAAATAATTTAGCTCCTAATTCAACATCAACTCGGTTAGTGGTATGAGAAAATATATAAGTTCGAAGCCCCCCTAAGAACACTTCAAAGATGCTCACGACCATCAAGCCAATGATTAAAACATCAAGCGTAGTCAATCCTTGATGCACCAACACTTTATCAATGATAACTTGAAAGAATAAAGGTGTAACGAGCGCAAACAATTGCAAGAAAAATGAAGCGATTAGTACTTCATAGAATAAATGCTTATATCGCAAGAGTGCAGGTATGAACCAACTGATATCAAACTTCCCACCCTTGCCTAATATCTTGGCGCGGCGCGTAATAAGAAGTAACCGACCTGACCATTTTTCTTCAAACTTTTCGCGAGTTAAAACTATTGGATTTGATGTTTCACAATCTTGTAATAAAATTTTTCCTTCATCTGTATTTACTCGTGCAAGAATAAAAAATTTACCATCATTCATTTCAGCAATCACAGGAAGAACTGTTTTTTCAAGTCTATCCCATTTTGAATTTATGACCTTGGCTTTTAGATTTAGTTTTTTGGCAACACGCAACAAACCATCCGCGTCGAATAGTTTGCCAGATTCTCCATATTGGTGTTGTATCTGTTCAATATCTGCAGGCACTTCAAAAAAGCGAAGTAGCATAACAAGACTATGCAAACCGGTATCTATTGGGATTTTTTCATCTTCACTTTTCGTGTTCATAATTTTCAATCAATAAAATATATTTAAAATAAAAGCAGGTGAACAGGAATATCAAATTCCTGTTCACCTATGAATATTACGTATCTACTTAAAAATTAAGCAGCCGAGGTTTGCCAATTTGCAGCAAGTATAGCCGCATGATTTTGATCATCAGATGCAGTTGCAATATCAGCAACGCCAACACCACCATTATTTTCAACCCATGAGGACATAGCATTCACCAATTGCTGAACATTATTCTCAGTTAGCACTTTTCCGCCAGCTTCAATTTGGTCAATACGTCCTGCTGAATTAGATGAATACCAATCATCCAGCTTAACGCCACCATTGCTTCCAATTGTGGAGATAATCAAATCATCACCATATTTTTGGAACCAAAGATCGTTATGATCTAATCCATCTGTGAATTTCAAAACATCTATTGAATTAGCATCATGTCCATTTGCGGTAATAGCATCATAGCCATCACCTTTTGTATATTCAAAGACATCATTACCAGCACCGCCATTTAAGGTGTCATTACCAGTACCGCCATGTAATACATCATTACCTGCACCACCACTTAAAGTATCATGACCACCATTACCTTGAATGACATCATTGCCTGCTTCACCAGACAATAGATTATCAGCACGATTACCTAACAATGTATTATCAAGATCATTACCCGTACCATCAATACGTTCATCCCATAATTTTATGGCCTCTTTCGTATAGATAGAATAAGCACTTGAAACCATCGCAGCTTCACGGAAATCCTCAATACCTACAAAGCGTGTCATATCACTAATTTTTTGACGGCCTGAATCAGCAATATAAAAACCAGCGATAGAATTATCATCATCATTATAAGCAACACCAGTTACTGTCACGAGATGATTAACACCACCATTCTCAACGTAATTAGGATCATCCCATAAGGTGCCAGCATTGACACCAATCAATACACCGCGTCCACTACGGAGAAGATTAGCCATACCGACTTCATTATAGCCGTTAATGTGTCCATTACGAATACCATAACTATCTAGTAACGCCTGTTGTTGTATATAATTCGAACCACCACGCTTTGCAGCAGGAGCATCAGGATCAGTTATCGCCCAACCATTATCTGTTGCAACTTGGATAACTTCACTTTCTGTTGTTGGTCTGTTGGCTTGAGTTAACAAATTAGCAACAGAGGTCAATGCACATGTTCCCAAGAAATCAGGTACGGCATCGCCTTGCATATAATCCAATTCATAACGCTTCGGATATCCGTAAACCGTAATAGCACGACCGTCTACAAGGCCTTTTTCACCCATTGAAAAATCAAGTAATGCTAAATTCTCAACATTATCACCAAGGGTATGATCTACACTACTTAAGACAACATCAGTGCCTTCAGCATTTTTCTCAACCACCTGATCATTGGCATCATCCACATAGTAGGTATCATTACCAAGACCGCCGATCATTTCATCAGCACCGGTCACACCATCGATAATATTATCACGTTCATTGCCAATGATTTTATTATTCAATGAGTTGCCTGTACCATGAATATCCAAACCACTCAGCAGGCGTAAATTTTCAACGCCTTTATTTAGAATATAGTTTGAGCTACTAATAACCGTATCAATACCAGAGTTTTCGTGTTCCAGAATTGTATCATTAACACTGTTCACAATATAGGTATCATCACCTTTGCCGCCTTCCATTAAGTCAGCACCAGAGCCGCCATCAATATAATCACTACCAAGACCACCTAGTATTTTATCATTACCAGCTCCGCCATAGAGG
>CAKMZG010000235.1:0-2769 GCA_929200335.1 uncultured Alphaproteobacteria bacterium
TGCGCCGGATCATTGATTTTTATATTACCATCGGCTTGTTTATTAAAAAATCAATGATTCAAAAGGCGCACTAGAAATAACAAATTGGCTAGTACTGCTTTCATTCAGTAATTTTTAAAAGCTCCGCAGAGAACGCATTAAAATTACTGAATGGCAGTACTAGTGCGCCGGATCATTGATTTTTATATTATCATCAGCTTATTTATAGCATATTACCTGTTTTCATTTAGGTGTATGACGTTCTAGTTAATCGAAAATTATCTTGCGCGATTTTCTCTAAGGGGGTAAAGCCATGGTTAGGGAAATTAAACTTGGATAACCTCGTGCAAACCTCGGTCAAAAACGTGAGACTAAATGCAAGCTTTATCTAAAATAGATGCCGCAATTGATGGCTGGGGAGCAAGGAATACTGCTGGAGTTAGTATTGCTGCATCATTAAGTTTTAAAGAGCTTTGCCACGCCTATGGCACGTCCATCATTTTAAAAAAAATTAATCTGGAAATTGAGCCGGGACAGGTTGTCTGTCTTTTAGGGCCATCTGGTTCTGGCAAAACTACACTGTTGCGCTTGGTAGCAGGTTTGGAGCAACCTTATTCTGGTTCGATTGCTATGAATGGGCAAAAAGTATCCAGTGCCAACCGTTTATTACCACCAGAAAAACGCGGTATTGGACTAGTGTTTCAAGACTTTGCGTTGTTTCCCCATATGAGCATTTTAGATAATGTTTGTTTTGGCCTTAATCGTCAGCCAAAAGCACAAGCAGTAAAACATGCCATGGCCTTGCTGCAACGGGTAGGGCTAGCGGCTTATGCCGATCAATATCCCAATGCGCTTTCTGGCGGGGAGCAACAAAGGGTTGCGCTTGCTAGAGCCTTAGCGCCACGCCCAGGTATCTTGTTAATGGATGAGCCTTTTTCTGGCTTAGATAGTCGTTTGCGTGATATTGTGCGCGATGAGACATTGGCGATTTTGCGCGAAACCAGAGCAACAACCATTATTGTTACCCATGATCCTGAAGAGGCCTTGCGCATGGGCGATAAGATTGTATTGATGCGGGATGGAGAGATTAAACAAATGGGCGCGCCATCGTCTCTTTATCATTCGCCAAGTGATATTTTTGTGGCTAACTTTTTCTCAGAACTTAACGTTTTTAAAGCTGCGATAGAGCAAGGGCGTTTGATTACGCCTCTGGGGCCTATTCCATCTCAAGGGCTTAAAAATGGTACAATGGCATTTGGTTGTGTGCGTTTATCAGCTGTGAAAGTCTCTGTTGATGAGGTGCGCGGAGCGCAGCAAGCGCAGATTAAACATCGCCGATTCTTGGGCGAGATGGAGCTTCTGGAGCTTTATGTTCAAGGCCATAGCTCGCCCATTCGTGCGCGCGTACCTGCGGGTAGTATTTCACAGCAGCAGAATTTGCTTTATGTTTACGCAAATCTCGCTGGTACAATGGTATTTTCTGCATGAGTACCTATATAGAGTGAATATATCCGCGTTTACCTTGTTGGTGAATTAAATGATTTAATCAAGAATTGAGCATTGCAGTCTTTGTAAAAATCACGCTAAGATAAGAAAAACAAACTAATGGGCATATAATTCAAATTGTTGAAAGCAAGCCCGCATTGTAGGAGTAACAGTCATGTCATTGGGTCCTTGGCAAATAATTATCATTGCAGTAGTTGTTGTACTGCTTTTCGGTCGCGGAAAAATTTCTGAGCTTATGGGCGATGTCGCTAAGGGCATTAATTCTTTTAAAAAAGGGTTGAAGGATGAAGATCAGCAAGATTCTATTGCTGAGGACGATGCAACAGTGATTGACGTTAAAAGCGAAGAATCCAAAAGCAATTCCTAATCGATTTAGGCATTAGTCTAGTTTAGGCTTTCAATATTTTGAGATAAAATCCTTCATGGAGTTTGCTGGTGTTTGATATCGGAGCAACAGAACTGTTAGTGGTTGCAGTGGTGATGATCTTGGTCGTAGGGCCAAAGGAATTGCCAGGTATGTTGCGCAATATTGGCAGAATGGTCAAAAAAGTCCGCTCTATGGCGGGTGATTTTCAATCGCAATTTGATGATGCTTTAAAAGAGGCAGAGCTGGATGGTGTTAAAGACACTTTGCAAGATGTTAAATCTATGAACCCAATGAGTTCATTGAAGAATGAATTGAACCCAATTAATAAATTGATGGAAGAAACCAAGGCTGATTTGAACGATGAAGCCAGCAAGGTGACAAAAGCCATTGAGGGTGAGGGAGAGGGTGAAAGCGAGGGGGGGATTGAAAAATCACCATCACGTCAATCAGAGTCTGGTTCAGCCAAGACTGGTTCTGCCAAGACTGATGCAGCCAAGACTGACACAGCCAAGCCTATGAAGCCTAAATCCGCGAAATCCAAGGAAGCGTCTCAAGCAAAAAATGAGGACAACTCATGAGTCTAGACAAGCATGAAGATGAGATTGAGCAAAGTGCTGCCCCTCTTGTTGAGCATCTAACAGAACTGCGCAATCGCCTGTTTAAAATTGTTATTGCTGTTGCTGTGTTTTTTGTTGCTTGTTTTTATTTTGCCGATGATATCTTTAATATTTTGGTGGTGCCCTATCAGCAGGCTTCTAATAATGCCACGGATACTTTTGTCTTTACCGCTCTACAAGAGTGGTTCTTTGTGCAGTTAAAGATCGGTCTCTTTGGTGCCGTATTTATTGCTTTTCCAGTGATCGCAGGGCAGATTTACATGTTTGTAGCCCCGGGTCTTTATAAGAATGAACGTCAAG
>CAKMZG010000235.1:2779-3202 GCA_929200335.1 uncultured Alphaproteobacteria bacterium
TTTCTGCCCTTTTTAGTCGCAACACCAATTTTATTTTTAATCGGCGCTTGCTTGGTTTATTTCTTAATCATGCCATTGGCTACGAGCTTCTTTCTATCGCTGGAGCAAAGTGGTGGTAATGGTCAAATTAAAATTCAAAATTTACAGTCTGTTAGCGCTTATTTGAGTCTAATCATGACTTTGATCTTAGCTTTTGGCTTGGTGTTTCAATTGCCCGTTATTCTAACGCTTTTAACAAGAGCAGGGCTAATTACAGCAGACAGTTTGGTTTCAAAACGCAAATATGCCATTGTGTTGGCATTTGTAGCGGCGGCTGTATTAACACCGCCTGATCCAATCTCTCAACTTGGGCTTGCTTTGCCAACTCTGTTGCTTTACGAGATCTCTATTCTTTCTGCGCGCTATGTTGACAAGCAACGCCAA
>CAKMZG010000236.1:0-216 GCA_929200335.1 uncultured Alphaproteobacteria bacterium
AGCCATATCTTGCTTTGTTTGCCGTCACCAGCGTGCCCATATTTTATGGCATTATCAATGAGGTTAGAAACTGCTTGTGCGAGCAATTCTCTATTACCTTGATAAAGGAATGGCGGAGCAACAGATAGCTCAAGCACTATATTTTCTTCTTCAGTCACAGGCTCATAAAGCTCATGCACATCAGCTAAAATTCGGCTAAGATCAATTTCTGACATT
>CAKMZG010000236.1:226-3202 GCA_929200335.1 uncultured Alphaproteobacteria bacterium
GCTTGGGAGCCTGCCTCAACTCTTGAAATCATCAAAAGCGCATTAAATGTATTGATTAAACGATCCGCCTCTTCCACCACATTTTGCATGGCTTCACTATAGTCTTCTTTGGAGGCATCTTGAGATAATACCAATTCTGCCTTATTGCGCAGACGGGTTATTGGGGTTTTTAAATCATGGGCGATATTGTCAGAGACTTGTTTCAAGCCCTCATTTAAGGTTTGTACTTTTGCCAACATCTGATTGAGATTTTCTGATAAGCGATCAAATTCATCACCAGAACCAGCTAAGGGTAAACGCTCACTCAAATCACCAGATAGAATGCGCTTTGATGCGTCTGATACACCATCTAAGCGTTTAAGTGCTCGGCGACCAATGAATATCCAAACCAATACCCCCATGAGGGTCATCAAGCCTAGAGCTAAAATTAATGCTCTACGAATAGTTTTTCGAAATTTACCAAATTGATCAATATCACGACCAACCATTAATTTAATATTCCTTGGCAAAATAAACGTACGCCCAACAGCCAAATGCTTTCGCCTTAATTGCTTTCCATCATCACTAAAGCGTGCATAATGAAAAGGTTTTTTATACCAGCGTTCTTGATTTAAAATTTCTAAGGGTAAGTCTGCAACATTACCACCAAGGATACGCCCTCTCTCATCGGCTAAAAGATAAAGATTAGCCCCGGGTGTTTTTGAGCGCCTGTCAACTGCTCTCACCAATGCGGGTATGCTTCCACGACGATAAACTTTTGAAAGTGAGGCTATTTCCTCATTAATAGTAACGATGGTTTGGCTACGTAGGAGTTCTGCTGTAGAGAATGTTATATAATAAACCAACACGATGGAAGCAATCGTAAAAAGCCCCATATAAAGTAGAGACATTTTAACAGCGGTCATTCGCAATATGGTTTTTAATCTGCGCATTACATCAACTATTTTTTAGGGCGTAAAACATATCCAGCTCCGCGCACGGTATGCAACAAAGCAACATCAAAGTCTTTATCAATTTTACTGCGTAAACGAGATATATGAACATCAATCACATTGGTTTGAGGGTCAAAATGATAATCCCATACATTTTCTAAAAGCATGGTGCGGGTGACAACCTTATCTGCATTTTGCATTAAATCTTCAAGCAACCTCTATTCTCTTGGTTGTAATAATATCTTTTGCCCACCACGGCTAACCTCTTGGGTTAAACGGTTCAGCTTTAAATCAGATACTTGATAAGCTGCCTCGTTATTATCTGATGAGCGGGCGCGACGTGCCAGCACCTCAATACGAGCCAGTAACTCATTAATTGCATAGGGCTTTGATAAATAATCATCGCCACCTGCCTTTAAACCTTCAATTCTATCATCCACTTGACCAAGGGCAGATAGAATAAGAGCAGGTGTTGTATCGCCTTTTTCTCGTAAACGATTTATCAAGCTCAAACCATCAAGCTTCGGCAACATGCGATCAACCAGTAGCACGTCATAACCTCCTTGGAGAGCAAGGCTTAGGCCATTATCTCCATCAAAGGCAAATTCAGCTTCATGGCCAGCATCTTCCAATGCTTTTAATAAATAACGGACGGCCTCTTGGTCGTCTTCAATGATTAATAACTTCATACTTAACCTTATACCTTAAATAAATTGAAAATGGCAATGGGCGTGATGGGACGCCCATTGCTACATGAAATGAATAACACCTAAGGGGTAAATGTTAGTCTATTCATGTTAACTTTCTAGAGCGCATCATTTATCTATAAATTTATAAATGGGCTCTATCCCTTTTTGTTAAATGTCATTATTCCCAAAACCGCATCTACTTTTGAGTGACATACTATAGCATTTAACTTTTGTTGTTCTCTTCAACTGGAACCGCAACAAAACGTTTGCCGTGGGAGTTTTCAATTTGGAACAAAATTGATTTACGGCCATCTTTAATAGCGGCAACTGCAATGCTTTGAATATCTTGCATGCTTTCAATTTTCTCACCATTCACACCGAGAATAATATTGCCAGGACGGATGCCTTTTTCTGCAGCACGACTATTAGGATCAACATCAGCAATCACAAATTTACCATCTTGTTTTTCAACAAAAATACCAAGTTTTTCTAGGGCTGGCAATTGACCCGCAGTGCCTTGCTCATTCTTAAAGGCGGCATTTATTGGTGTACCAGGTAATTGCCCTAATTTCACGCTTACAGTTTTTCGCTCAGCATCACGCATAATTATAATATCAACGCTTTCATTTGGATCAAATGCTGCAATCACACTGGCTAGCTTTTTAGGATCCTTAATCTTATTGCCGCTGACATTTAGGATCACATCACCAGCTTTCAAACCAGCAGATGCGGCAGGGCCATCCTTAGCGGGCTCCACAACAATTGCACCACGCGGTTTTTCTAATCCCATTGCCTCAGCGATGTCTTTAGTAACTGGCTGAATTTGCACACCCAACCAACCACGTACAACAGTACCATTTTCAATCAAATCATCAGTCACTTCTTTAGCAATTTTTGCAGGTACTGCAAAAGCAATGCCAACATTACCACCGGAAGGAGAATAAATGGCTGTGTTTACACCAACTACTGAGCCATCAAGCGAAAATGTTGGGCCGCCTGAATTGCCTTTATTCACGGCCGCATCAATTTGTAAAAAATCATCATAGGGGCCTGCACCAATATCGCGACCACGGGCAGATACAATCCCTGCAGTAACCGTACCACCTAGACCAAATGGGTTACCAACGGCCACTACCCATTCACCACTTCTAACTTCTTGATTGCCAAAGGCTACATAAGTAAAGTCACGCTTCTCATCTACTTTCAAAACAGCTAAATCGGTTTTAGGATCTGTGCCAATTAAACGGGCATCAAACTTATTGCCATTATTATCAACAACTGTGAATTTGCTGCCACCATTAACCACATGATTATTGGTTACAACATAACCATCTTCAGAAATGAAAAACCCTGAA
>CAKMZG010000237.1:0-1380 GCA_929200335.1 uncultured Alphaproteobacteria bacterium
GTTTTGGTCTTTATAAAAACATGATGATCACCAGCCTTTCAGCAGACCGCGACAAGGACAATGCTAATATTCTTGAAGGCTCAGCAGAGCTGACGGAGGATGGAACCACCACAAAGGCGGTCCCATCTCTCAAACTAGCAGAGTCCAAGCCTCATGCTTGATTGGGTAAGCTAAGGAACACTACCATATAATTATTATATTTTAAATGCCCTCGGCTATATTACAGCACGAAAAACACCATATTTGGGCGGCTTGGGCAGCCGCCTTTTTATTTCAATTTATAGTGCTTTTTTGACATAAGATATTGCTTATTTCAAAAAAGCACGATAAATTGAAATAAGGTTCTTGATGGAGTTTTTATTCAAGTTTTTTGGCAATATCGCTTGTTGATTTGTTATAATAGACCATGAGCATAGATAAATCTTTGTGTCCCACAATTCTAGCCAAATCTAAAACATCAACATTATTGGCAAGTCGTGTGATTGCTTCGTGGCGTGTGTCGTGAAAGTGTAAATTTTCAATATCTGCCATTTCTCTTATTTTTCTAAATTTAGTGTCGAGTTGAGAAGCCTTTAGCGCAAAGCACTGATTGCATTATCAGGCAGTTGCTTAAGAATAGATATAGCCTTTGTTGAAAGGGGGACTTCACGAGGCCGCCCATTCTTTGTTTTTGGCAAATAGGCAGTTTTCGCATCGAAATTAACATACTCCCATTTTAAATTAATTATTTCACCAGCTCTCATAGCGGTTTCAATGGCGAATAAAAAAGCGCCGCATACTTTTTGCGATATTGTTGTTAACTGAATGTCTGTTTCGTATTCGCCTATATAGATAATTCTCTTTATCTCTTCTTCTGTAATACGCCTGTCGCGGGGTGGGGACTCTTTGGGTCTACGCATACCAACCATGGGATTAGATTTGATGTAATGCCATTCATCGGTGGCATTTTTTAAGGCGTGAGATAAAATTTGCATTTCACGGGCTACTGTTGAACCCGCAACCTCTTTAAGCCTATCGTCTCGCCATTGCGCTAGATCAGGCGTTTTTACATCCTTAAGCTTTCTACTAAACAGATCATGGCGCTTGAAAGCTTGTATTCTGATATATTCCCACCTGTACCCGTCCTTTTTTGAGGATACTTTCTGGCAATATTCGTCTAATAGGTCGGCAAATGTCCCATCAAAATTATACCCGTCAGACGCTTGAAACTCCAATTCCATTTCATTAGCCCAGTTTTTGGCCTCTAATTTTGAATGAAAGGTTTTTGATTTTCTTTGATTCTTTATAGCGACTTGCGCTTGCCATTTGCCACTTTTTAGCTTTCTTATAGATGCCATAGTACCCTCAATTACGAATTATTCGTAACATCATGTTACTAAT
>CAKMZG010000237.1:1390-3165 GCA_929200335.1 uncultured Alphaproteobacteria bacterium
GGGGGATTTAAGGCGAAATATTGGGTTAGAAATTCGCCGTACGTCTTTGTTTTGAGGGACTTTAGGGGACTTTAGGGGAATTTAAATGGTGCCCCCCGCCGGAATCGAACCGGCACTCTCGAAAGAACGGGATTTTGAATCCCGCGCGTCTACCAATTCCGCCAGAGGGGCCCATTGCGCGCCACTATAGTCATGGAATTGCCTAGGTCAACACTAAAGATTGCAAAATTGCACTTTTTTCTTAAAAAATTAATGGTGGTAATTTAAAGGGGTATGAGCTGCTTGATTATGCATGTTTTTGCTCACACCATACGGCCAGTTCATTGCCGCTGGGATCTTTAAATTGAAAGCGGGATCCGCCGGGGAACTCAAAGATGTCTTTTGTGATTTCGCCCCCTGATTCAACAACGCTATTCATAGTGCCATTTAAATCATTGGAATATAAAACGAGTAATGCGCCACCTGTTACAACTTTGTCCACTTGGCATAGTCCGCCGACTTCGCCGTTGCCATCTGGTTTTTGGATGCCAGCATATTCGGGGGCGTAATCGGTAAAATTCCAGCCAAATGCATCCTTGTAGAATGATTGGGCTTTAGTCATGTCTGTGACGTAAATTTCGATGTAATCAAGGCTGTGATGACGCGACAAGTCTTTTCTCCCAATTTGATATAGCAAAACCATGCTGTAATGGTGCCAAGGATTTGTCAAGTAATGGTGTTTTTTTGGGGTTTTCATTCTTGTATTTTCGTTTATATTAAAACGAAAGTAAAATGAAGATGAGGTCTTATGCATTTAATTACTCGGCATGAACAAATACTTGGTTTAGCAAAACTCGAAGAACGTGTTTTTGTAGATGATTTATCTGCACGCTTTAAAGTGACCCCGCAAACTATTAGGAAAGATTTGAATGACCTTTGCCAGGCGCGGCTGTTGGTGCGGGTGCATGGTGGGGCGGAATTGCCATCAGGCATTGTTAATTTAGAATATGAAGAGCGGCGACAATTAGCGGCTGGTGAGAAGCTTGCTATCGGAGAGGCGGCAGCAAATTTAATCCCCAATGAAAGTTCTTTGTTTATAAATATTGGCACAACTACGGAAGCCGTTAGTGAGGCTTTGCTTGATCATGATGGCCTTATGGTTGTTACTAATAATATTAATGTTGCCAATAGGATGCGTGTATATCCTAAATTTGAAGTGGTGATGGCTGGCGGTGTTGTTCGCAGTACCGATGGCGGTATTGTAGGGGAGACGGCAGTTGACTTTTTTCGACAATTTAAAGTGGATTATGCTGTCATTGGCAGCTCAGCTATTGATCCTGATGGGACGCTGCTTGACTTTGATATTCGTGAAGTCAAGGTGGCACAGGCCATTATAGAGAATGCCCGTCATGTTATTTTGGTTGGGGATGCTTCTAAATTTGATCGTTCAGCGCCAGTGCGCATTGCTGATTTTTCTTTGATTGATAGCTTTGTGACAGACTATTGTCCCGATGACTCTATAAGGCAGATGTGCGTTGAACATGAAGTTCAATTGATTGAAGCAGTGGAATAAAGCAGAAAGTTGTTTGTTCTATTTGCATTCATTTGCTTTCATTTGACATTCATATCTTTTTCGTTTCTTATGTTTGGTAGTTCGTTTAGCGCGTGTAGCCTTTAGACAAAGTCACTTAAATGAGAACCATTTGCGCAAATAAAAGAGACAATGGCATGTCACCCAAAAGTGGGTGCCGGTTTTGGGATTACTGACATGCACAACAAATGAATAGAGGTAGCTC
>CAKMZG010000238.1 GCA_929200335.1 uncultured Alphaproteobacteria bacterium
ATGGTATGCTTTACTCGCTGCCTTCTCGTGAGGTGATTGCTGATAGTGTTGAATATATGGTCAATGCCCATTGTGCCGATGCAATGGTTTGTATCTCTAACTGTGATAAAATTACGCCTGGTATGATGATGGCAGCCATGCGCCTTGATATTCCTGTGGTGTTTGTATCTGGTGGCCCTATGGAGGCTGGTAAGGTTAATATCGATGGTGAATTACAAGCCATTGATCTGGTTGATGCCATGGTGGAAGCCGCTAATCCTGATAGGACTGATGCTGAGGTGGATGAGATTGAGAAAAATGCTTGTCCAACTTGTGGCTCATGTTCTGGCATGTTTACCGCCAACTCTATGAATTGCTTGGCGGAAGCTCTTGGACTTGCGCTTCCGGGTAATGGTTCGCTTTTAGCTACCCATGCTGATCGTGAAACTTTATTTAAGCAATGTGGGCATAAAATTGTTGAACTTACCAAAGAATATTACATCAATGAGAAAACCCATTTATCTGCACGCGGCATTGCTACAAAAGCAGCTTTTATGAATGCTATGACCATGGATATTGCCATGGGTGGCTCTACCAATACAATTTTGCATTTGCTGGCCATTGCCCGCGAAGCAGAGGTTGATTTTACCGTTGATGATATCGATAAATTATCGCGCTCAACACCTTGTGTATGTAAAGTTGCACCGCTTGTTGCTGGCGTTCATATGGAAGATGTTCACCGTGCGGGTGGTATTTTTGGCATTTTGGGTGAATTATCGCGCGGTGGTTTAATTGATACCTCTGTTGGCACAATCCATGAAGATACGCTTGAGCAAGCCATTCAAAAATGGGATGTGCGCTTAACCAATGCGCCTGAGGTACATGAGATGTATCATGCTGCCCCTGGTGGTGTGCGTACGACCCAAGCTTTTTCACAATCTCGTCGCTATAAAGAACTAGATTTAGACCGTGAGAATGGGGTTATCCGTTCTGTAGAAAATGCCATCACTAAAGATGGCGGCTTAGCCGTATTGTTCGGTAATATCGCCCAAGAGGGTTGTGTGGTTAAAACTGGCGGTGTGGATGAAAGCATTTTGAAATTTTCAGGCTCTGCAGTGGTTTGCGAAAGTCAAGATGAAGCTGTGAAGCGCATTTTGAGCAAGGAAGTCAAAGCTGGCGATGTGGTTATCATTCGCTATGAAGGGCCAAAGGGTGGCCCTGGCATGCAAGAGATGCTTTATCCAACTTCATATCTAAAATCTATGAAACTGGGTAAGGCTTGCGCTTTGGTCACTGATGGGCGTTTTTCTGGTGGCACGTCTGGTCTTTCCATTGGTCATGCTTCACCAGAGGCAGCGGAGGGCGGTAACATTGCTTTGATTGAAGAAGGCGATACCATCGAAATAGATATCCCTAACCGTACAATCAATGTGAAATTATCGGAAGCTGAACTTGCGGAACGCCGTAAAGCAATGGAGGCTAAGGGCAACAAAGCTTGGAAACCTAAAGAAGAGCGCCCACGTAAAGTTAGCCGTGCATTAAAAGCCTATGCTGCATTGGTTTCAAATGCCTCTCAAGGTGCTGTGCGTAAAGACCCAGAATAATAATAAGGAAAAATATCATGAGTAATAAGGTCAATATCAGTTGGAATGAGTGTGAAGCCCTTATTACTGACATTTTTGAAAAAGCAGGCGCCAGTCGTGATGATGCGGCGCTTGTGGCAGATCACTTAACCAGTGCTGAAGCTCAAGGTGCGACGGGTCATGGTATTTCGCGGGTGAAATCTTATCATGCGCAACTTGTAAGCGGTAAGATTAACAATAGCCCACAAGTGAAAGAGCATAACCAAGGCGCTTTGGTTGAGCTTGATGCTGATTGTGGCCTTGCCTATGTGGCTATTGAAAAAGCCATTGCTCTATCCAGCGAAATAGCAAGCCAACAGGGCGCTTGTATTGTCTCAATTGCTAATTCTCACCATGCGGGCGTTTTAGGCCTTTATGTGGAGCGTCTGGCACGTATGGGCTATATGGCTCTGATGATGGCAAATTCACCAGCAGCCATGGCGCCTTGGGGTGGCAAGAAACCAATTTTTGGCACAAATCCGATTGCTATGGCTTGTCCCTATGGTGAGGATCCTTTGATCATCGATTTATCCCTATCTAAGGTAGCGCGTGGCAAGGTTATGCGCGCCGCCAATGAGGGCACTGATATCCCTGAAGGCTGGGGGATAGATGCAAATGGTAATCATACCACTGATCCTAAGGCGGTATTAGAGGGCAGCATGTTGCCAGCAGGCGATATGAAGGGTGCTATGTTAGCTTTGATTGTAGAGATTATGACGGCAGGCTTAGCGCGTTCTCATTATGGGTTTCAAGCCAGCTCATTTTTCCATGGAGAGGGAGATGCGCCGCGCGTTGCACAGACTTTAATGGTGTTCTCACCAAGCAATCCAACGGGCACTTTTGATCACATTGCGTTTTTATTAAATGAGATGGCAAAAGATGATGGTGTGCGTATCCCAGGCCAAGCTTGGCGCGAAAAACGCGAAGCAGCAAAGCGCGATGGTATTAATATCCTAGCCTCTGATTTGGAAGTGTTAAAGAGCCTGTGATTTTTAGCAATGGTCAAGAGGTTATGCTTTTTATGGTCAACTTATAAATATATTCGCGTAAATATTACAGAATTTGGATTTTATAACTCTTTTGTAATTTGTAGAAATTTGGCATAATGTTGTTTAAATTATTTAATAAATTTATACGGGGTCATTATGGTAACAAAAAATGAATTAGAGGAACAGTTAAGGGATGCGTCTAATACGATTGCATCTCAACAAGACATTATTGAACAATTTAAAGCATCTGAATGTGTTAAAAAAATGGGGGAAATCAATAACCTCTATAGCAAAATAAATAGTTACAGTATGCTCACCCAAAATTTAGATAGTATTCAAGAGCAATTTGACTATGACGAGAATAACAAATTAATTCAGCAAATCGGTCAACAGTCCGGCTCCCTTACAAAATATTATACCGATATATTAGATGAAGAAACAGGCATTAAGAAGCAATTTGAAGACTTGAATAAGCAGCTGCAAGATAAAATAAAGACGGCTAATAATTCTATAGATAAATTGGTTGGTAATTCTGAGAAGGGCATAGATGGATTTGAAAAGAAAT
>CAKMZG010000239.1:0-2701 GCA_929200335.1 uncultured Alphaproteobacteria bacterium
TCGTTTGGCTTTTGCATTGGCCATGGTGATAAAAGAAACGTTAATTAACAAACAAAAAGTAGCTATTTTATTTGCAGCCATTCTTTTTAAAGAACAATCTATCATGTGAGTTAACTCTATTTATGGTGAAATAATTGTGCTGTCATAAGCTAAACATTTTCTGCTGTATTTAGTTTTATTTTTTCTAAAACTTTCATTATTTTTTGATCGAATAAGCTGCTGAAAATAGTTTTTGTTGTGGCACATTTTTTTGATAAGTAAGATTTTGATAATTGACTATCTACCGTTTCTGGGTGAATCCCAATCACAGTAGAATTTTTATTATTGTGCAAAATTTCTATACTGGCATTTTTGATAAGTATATTAGGTGCAGCATTTGAAGAACGGTAGCTATACCATCCGCCTAGATGGTTATTCTCAATGCTCTCAACTCTTGCTGATAATGCTGCAAAAATTGATGGATTATTTTGCTCAAGTGTGGTAAAAATATTTCATTATGAGCGTGGGTGTGAATGTATTGATTGCAAAAATTTTTTGATTTTTTTTAGATTAATATCATGCAAAATTCCCGTTGCTAAAATAACGATGTCCCAAGAATTATCATTACATTTTGTGCGCAGTTCTTGATTGGACTTTTCATCCAAAACATCAATCTGATTATAACGACATAGCGCAGGCGTGTTTCGCGGCCAACTACGTACAAATGCATGCACCAAATTTTGAGAATCTTTGGCACATGCATTTACAAGTTCTGACCCAATTGCACCAGATGCACCTATGATCTGCTATTTTACTAAATCTGGATGATTATAGGCCTCAGGATAGGACATGGGCTTCATTGGCCCAAGGGGAATTGTATTATTCCAAGAACGCCCAAAATAACCTTGGCGACAATGAACCAGTGAATTACTGGCTGGAACACCACTTAAGCCGTAAACACGGCACAACCAGCGCCACAAATTAGGATAATCTAAAATTTTAGCACCATTTAGCTTCATGCGAAGATAATAAACAGGATCATGACGATAGAGTGTAGGAAAAAGACGTAAGTCAGCCTCAGTAAATTTATTACCGGTTAAAAATTTACGCCCATCACTTGCTAGTAGTGTTTCTAGCTCGGATAGAGTTTGAAAATAGTCTTGAAACGCTGCTGCATAAATCCTTTGATCAGATGAAAAACCAGCCTTATAGGCACCATTATTAATGGCGGTATAAATTTTATCATTTAAGGCATTAATTTCATTGCGTAGTTGTGAATTTTCAGGATAAAGATCTACCCGTTCTTCTGCTATAATTGTGCTGCCTAATTTTTCTGCATTTTGATTAAGAATACGGATAATTTCTGCGCTTTCATTATTAACAATGCGTTTTGATTTTTTATCATATAAAATTGGCACAGATTGCTCCGTTGAACCCTCATTCATATAGATTTCTTTTACCAATTTGAAATTATTTCCCGTTGCTGTTTCAAGGGTACATTCGGGTAAAATCTCACCTGTTAAAGTTGATACTCTATCGGGGTTGAATTCCCAAAGATTTGCACCCGCTGGATGATCTTCATTAGTTCTTCCTGGAAAGACCACATCCATGGAAATACTATTCTCTAGTCCCAGTATATTTCTTGCCAAAGTTGCGCGGTGACACCATGGACAGTTAAAGGCTACAAATAGATGATAACGACCTGATTCAATTGGGAAATCATCATCACCAATAGTATTTCTAAAGCCGCTGAGGCCACGCACAAATTCACCTTTTTTACGGCGATTTTCTGCATTTTCTTGAGATTCCTCAACAGATGTATTTGTTGATTTAGTAGACATAATATTTCCTATCCACGTAAGCGATGATGTAAGATAATTGGTACGGCTAATTCTTCCTCATCACTTAAGTGACGGGTTAAAAATTTTTCAATTGTTTTTGCATTGTCTAATAATATCCCTGCTTCATCATATGCAAGCCTATCGCTCAATTGTAGCAGTTTTATTGTGCGATTGGCAGAGGTAGTAAAATTATCTAATACAATGTCTAAATTTTCGTGATCGTTCTCCAAGATTTCAAGACCAATATCAAAGCGCGAATCAGCCGCTGAAAGCTCGGGAAAATAGGAATGATCTTCCCACCCATGATGGCCATGAAGATTTCCTACTAATATATTTCCTCGGTATGATATGCGTGCACGATAATCTTCATCACTTATATCTTTATTTAGAAATTTTTCCGTATCTTCGCGCACTGTTCTTGAGAGTTGACGAAACATTCTATGTGCCGCCATCCATTGCCGTGTTTTATCACGAAAACCCGGATGTTCTGTCCAGGTATCGCGGGGATATTCCCGCAACAAGCTTTGCATCTCGCTAGGCATATCATCCTTGCGTAATTGAAAATTATTATTCATCTGCTTTCCTTTCACCCCTTATATGGAGTAAGAGGCATTGAATTGCGATCTACTAAAATGAAACAGTTTGTTCTTAAAATGAAATGAATTGCTTAGCACTCAAATATTTTTAAAGTTTATCTATTTAGCCGTTTCACGATTTTTTCGTCTGTTTTCAATTTGTTGTGGCAGCGTGAAAAGATAGCGCAAAAAGGTATCAACAAAGCCTTTCAACTCAATAAGCTGTTCATTTGTGATTTCCCCGTCCTCTTCACCATGAACCCCTTCATTGCCGTCGATCCGTATTTCATTCGCCTACTCCACCAT
>CAKMZG010000239.1:2711-3148 GCA_929200335.1 uncultured Alphaproteobacteria bacterium
GATTGTGGCCGAATATTTTTGGCTTCAAGACTTTGTATTCTCTTGTAAAGCGTTCCGCTTTTATCTGGGAAAAGGGTTTTCAGGGCGCGTTCTATGGTTTTGCGGTAGGATGTAGTCGAGGGTTCTACCATGCCTTCTTGTCTGAAAAGCTTTTCAGCTTGAAGAAGTGCCGTCTCTACGTCCTTAGGAATATGTTCAGGGATTTCAAGCTTTTTAGGCTTTGGGATAGTCAGGTCTATTTTATAACCTTGATTTGTAAAGTCACGATCAGCTTTCAGAATATAGTTTTCAAACTGGTTCTTAAATCTGGAGCCATCTTGATATGGGCAGATGGTTTGTTTTGCGACAAAAGAATTATGTTTAAAACAATGGGGCAGCGAGCGAGTTTGTTGCAGGGATAGTGCTTTTGGTTTAGCTTTCAGATTTTACCAATAAGA
>CAKMZG010000240.1:0-302 GCA_929200335.1 uncultured Alphaproteobacteria bacterium
ACCCGGCTCCAACACCAATTTTAATTCTTCAAAGGCAAATTTAACGGCTGCCATGGCCTCATCATCACTGACAACTAAACCATCGCTCAGAATATCCTTGCAAATAGCAAACGAAAGCTCCCCTGGTTCTGGGGTGATGATGGCATCACAAAGCGAACCGCTCAATTGTGTATTACGAATAGGCTTCCCCGCTTTTAAGGATTTGGCATAATCATCAAACCCCTCTGGCTCACAAGAATGGATTGTAATATTTGGAAAATGATCACCAAGCCCTAGCGTTATGCCGCCGATTAAACCTCCGC
>CAKMZG010000240.1:312-3098 GCA_929200335.1 uncultured Alphaproteobacteria bacterium
CCCCGACACAGCTTAAAAGATGATGAGGCTGCACATCTAAATCTGCCAATTGCTCTTTCAACTCGATGGCAATAGAACCTTGGCCAGCGATTACACGCGTATCATTAAAGGGATGTATTAACTCCATATCACGCTCCTGCACCATCTCCTTGATCAGCACTTCACGGTCAACGGTTGTGCGATCATAAAGCACAACCTCAGCGCCAGAGCGTCTAGTGCGGGAAATTTTGCTGCTTGGCGCATCTTCAGGCATTAAAATTACAGCTCTTATACCAATCAGCCTTGCCACTTCCGCAACCCCTTGGGCATGATTGCCTGACGAACAAGCAATTACTCCTTTGGCCTTTGCTACATCATCCAATGACATTAAGGCATTGGATGCCCCACGAAACTTAAACGAGCCTGTGCGTTGCAGATTTTCAGGCTTTAACAACACCCTACCGCCGCAAATCTCATTAAGAATATGATTTTCAATCAAAGGTGTTTTAACAACCATATCTTTGATACGCGCATAGGCAGTATAGACATCTTGTTGGGTGGGTAAAATATTATTCATTGAAAACTTTCACTTGTGATTTACAGCCATTATAACTTAACCTAAAACATAACGTTTAAAAGAAAAAGGATAAATCATGGATTTAGGAATTTCAGGAAAGAAGGCAATCGTCTGCGCATCCTCTCGCGGCTTGGGCAAAGGCTGCGCCACTGCTTTAGCTGAGGCTGAATGTCATTTGATTATCAATGGCCGTGATGAGCAAACCCTAGAGACTACAGCAACTGAATTAAAGTCTGCCGGCGCTCAATCCGTTGCAATCGTAAGAGCTGATGTTTCTACCCCTGAGGGTCAAAAAGAGTTGCTAAAGGCATGTCCTAATCCTGATATTTTAGTCAATAACAATGGGGGACCACCTCGTAAAGACTACACTGAACTTGACCGTCAAGCCATGTTGGATGGGGTTATACAAAATATGATTACCCCTATTGAGCTTATCCAAGCGGTACTACCGGGCATGAGTGAGCGCGGTTTTGGCCGCATTGTGAACATTACATCTTTATCAGTTTACATGCCAATTGAAGGCTTGGACTTATCCTCTGGTGCGCGCGCTGGCTTGACTGCATTTTTAGCGGGAGTATTGCGCACTGTTACCCATAAAAATGTAACCGTGAATAACATCTTGCCCGGAAAGATTGATACCGACCGCATTAAGAGCTTAGTTGAAGCAGGTGCCAAGCAACGTGGTATCAGTGAAGCAGAAGAATTAAAGATGCACGAAGATGCAATCCCAGCTAAACGCCTTGGCACACCTAGTGAATTTGGCAATACTTGTGCCTTTTTATGCTCCCAACATGCAGGCTATATAACGGGTCAAAACATAAAACTCGATGGTGGGTTATACACAAGTTCATTTTAATTTCCTATCTTTCGTCATAATCCTCGCAAAATATTGCCGTAGTTAGCCTTTATAGAGTTGTTCAGCGTAAGTTCATAAACTTATGTCTACTAAAGGATAATGCAAGAGCGCTTTAATTTTCTGCTCTTTTTGGGTATTCAAACGCAACGCTAAAAATCAATTTAGCCCTTGTAGCGTTTAGGTATATTTTGTGAGGTTTTTTTATGATGCACAGTATCAACAGCATTTTCAATAAGCTAATCATTAGTGTAGCATTATTCGCGCCTCTAATACTGATAAATGCAACAAGTGTAGCTCATGCCAAATCTAAAGAATGTCGGATTTTGGAGAGAAACCTACACCGAGGCTTTGAACTGGTTACTCTTGATAAAATTGAACCCGAAGCCAAAGCTATAAAACGCGCAATCGCAATACAAAAGAAACAAATAAGCCAAGAAAAGCGAACATTTAAAGCCCTAAAATGCAATCAAACTATAGACGGCTTTTATAGTCGTAATGCATCAAGAAAATGTCCTTTCGTTGCCAATAAAATAGAACGAATGCGGTTTAATCTGTCTACTCTTAATCGCGAGCTAGCCTATTTTAAGCGCCATAAAGTACGGGTAGAAATTAACCCCACTTATACCCGCCTCCAAATGCAAAAAGCAGGTTGTTTTAGGACAGCACAACAGCAAAAATCGCAAAAGACACCGCCTCAAAAAGTAAAATCTCGCCAAAAGGCATTCAGTAACCAAATCACGCGCGTAGCTATACCTACTCCAAGACCCACACCACTAGTTAATGATATTCCTGCAACCTCAAATGCTGAGGCTGGCACTCAACAAGTGGCAAGTAATAGCCTTATCCCTTCAACCCCATCTACCGATATCGTTGAACAAAAAAAGCTGGAACCAATTAAAAAAGAAAAGCAGCAAAAAGTTGCCGTTTTGCCTAAAAAACCTGAAACACCTAAGAAATTAGAGATAACTAAACCCAATACTGAAGAAGTGAAGCTAACCGTAAATACAAACACCTATCGCACCATGTGCGTACGCACCTGCGATGGCTATTATTTTGAAGTGAGCAAATCTACTTTAAAAAGCCAATTTAAAAATGATCAAGAAGCCTGCAATGCCGCCTGTCCCGCAGCTCAAACCGAACTCTTTTTTCATAAAGTCCCCGATGGCCAAATTAAAAACATGACATCTGCTAAATCTGGCATCCCCTATACAATACAGAATTATGCCTACCGTTTTAGAGATGGTCAGAGCAAAACCTGCAGCTGCCAATCTCAAAATAAATCCAACTGATTATCGTCCTCTTTTTGAGATTTTTTAGATTTAACTTGCGATTGCGGATTAACACTTAAATCAATCGGTTCTTGTACTGAAGCTT
>CAKMZG010000241.1 GCA_929200335.1 uncultured Alphaproteobacteria bacterium
ACTTTTCAACCGAACTCATTTTGACTATACCATATAATAAAAATGTTTAAATAGGTGTACTTATGAATTTAAATGAACGCAGAATTTTTGTTTGCAATTGCGAAACAACCATGAAAATGGATGCCGACAATCTGTATAAGGCCCTTAAGAAATCTCATGATGTAAAAGGCGATGCACCCTTCATTAATAGCCATTTATGCCGCTCTCAATTGAAGAATTTTGAAGCTGCCCTTGAAAAAGGTGAGCCGCTTTTAGTGGCCTGCACCCAGGAGGCATCTCTCTTTGAAGAAATCGCGGATGAGAAAAACTCAGATGTTCAATTTATCAACATTCGCGAAATGGCTGGCTGGAGCAACGATAAAGCCAGCAGCACACCCAAAATGGCTGCTCTTTTAAGTGATGCCACAAAAAACGTGAAACCAGCGCGTTTAAAAACACTGCATAGCGATGGATTATGCGTGGTTTATGGCAAAGGCCAAACTGCCTATGATGCTGCCAAACACTTGAACAATCATTTATCTGTTACGCTTATCCTTGAAGATGCTGATGATATTACATTAGATGCAGAACAAAGTTTTCCTATCTATCGTGGCGCTATTGAAGGCTGCACTGGGCATTTTGGAGATTTTAAACTATCACTTAAAAATCATGCTGCCCTAAATCCTTCAAGCCGTGGTTCGTTAGAGTTTGGCGATGCAAAATCTAGCTTTAAAACCGAATGCAGCCTTATTTTAGATCTATCCAATGGCGCACCATTATTGAGCGGCCATAAACACCGCGATGGTTATAAGCGCATTGATGCGGGCAGCCAAGCTGAAATATTCAAGGCCATTTTAGAATTACAAGAGCTGGTTGGAGAATTTGAAAAACCCATCTATGTCCAATATAATGAGACAATCTGCGCCCATTCTCGCTCTAAAAAAATAGGTTGTAGCAAATGCCTTGATCATTGCCCAGCTGGTGCTATCACTTCAAATGGAGATGGTGTTTTGGTTGATGCAAATATTTGCGGCGGGTGTGGCACATGCCATGCCATATGCCCAACAGGTGCAATGGATTATACCTATCCCACCCGCCATGACACAGTAAGCCGCATTCAAAATTTGGTTAAAACCTTTAGCAATGCGGGTGGCAAAACACCTGTGTTGCTTATTCATGATGAGCAACATGGCAATCCTTTGATTTCTGCCATGGCACGTTTTGGCAAAGGCTTGCCAGCTCACGTCATTCCGTTTCATCTTCATGCACCAACAAGCTTTGGCCATGTGGAAATGGCTGCGAGCCTAGCTGCTGGTTTTCATCACGTCCATATTCTTGGTAATCCAGAATACCAAGAGGAATATGAAGGCTTAAACCAAGAAATAGAACTCATGGGCGCTTTGCTTGATGGCTTGAATTTAGACGACACCAGTCGCATCAGTCTGCATTTTGAGCAAGACCCAGATGCACTTGAGTCGATACTTTATCAAATGCCAGAAAAATCTGCCGTGCAAACGGCAAGCTTTGATCCGATTGGCACAAAACGTGAGGTGGGACGCACCGCGCTCTCTTTAATTGCAGAGGCAAGCAGTGATAAGCCTGACTTTATTCCACTTCCTCAAGGTTCGCCCTATGGTAAGATAAGCGTCAATGACGATGCCTGCACACTTTGCATGGCTTGTGTATCTTCCTGCCCATCTAATGCTTTGATGGATAATCCAGATCAGCCTCAATTGCGATTTGTTGAAAGCGCCTGCGTGCAATGTGGATTGTGTAAAACCACCTGCCCTGAGGGTGCCATTAGTCTATCTGCACAATATAACCTTTTGCCGGACAGCATGCAGCCTAAAACACTTTATGAAGAAGAACCTTTTTGCTGTATTTCTTGTGGCACACCTTTTGCCAGCCGCTCAGTGGTTGAACGTATAAAATCGCAATTGGGTGATAAGCACTGGATGTATTTGGGTGACCATCGCACACAATTGATTGAAATGTGCAATGACTGCCGCATTGAAACTCAAGCCAATGCAGAAGATAACCCAATGGCACATGGCGAGCGCCCAAGAGTGCGCACAACTCAAGATTATATTGATGCTGAAGATAGTGGTTTGAGCATTGATGACTTTATCATCAAGGACAGTTAAATTTTAAAATAATAATAACGATAAGGCAGGTGAATAGATTTCCCCCACCTAAACTGTGAATCCCTTATAACCCAAGGCTCAGTTTAAAATTACGAATAGATTTATCCCCTCCCTATAATTTGGCCTCACACTGAGTTTCTTAAACAAAAGGATCTCAGCATGTTAAATCATAAAATCTGCACAGAAATTGCACATGTTGCACATGCAACTGGCATTGAACCCGAAGCTCTCATGGCCGTGGTAGAAATTGAAAGTAGTGGCAAGACCTACGCACGTGTTAATCATAAGTTAGAACCACTCATTCGCTTTGAAGGTCATTATTTTTACAAACGCCTTAAAGAGCAAAAGCGCGCTATTGCCGTTAAAAAAGGCCTAGCCCACCCCAAAGCAGGCGCGGTGAAAAACTCTCCCTATCAAAGTAGGCGTTGGCTAATGTTAAATCGCGCCATAAAAATTCATCGCCAAGCTGCCCTTTGCGCCACCTCTTGGGGTGTAGGTCAGGTTATGGGGAGCCATTGGCACTGGTTAGGCTTTGGATCTGTTGATGCTTTAGTAACGCTGGCACGCTCAGGCCTTAAAGGGCAGATTAAATTGATGGTGCGCTTCATTACAAAAGCAGGATTAATCAATACTCTTAATGGGCATAAATGGGCGAAATTTGCTCGTCAATATAATGGACCTGCTTACCGTAAAAACCGTTATGATGAAAAATTGAAAGCAGCCTATGGGCGCTATAAAAGCACAAAACGCTGCAATGATTTTCTGAGTTTTGGTTGTAAAAGTGGCAATGTTCAACGCTTGCAAAAGGCGCTCAATGATCGGGGAGCTGGTTTAAAACTCGATGGTAGCTTTGGCATTAAAACCCGTGAAGCAGTGGAGTATTTCCAACGTAACAATGGGCTTCGAGTTGATGGAATCGTGGGTTATATAGCCTACGTCATATAAAATGATTCAATTTGAACAGTTC
>CAKMZG010000242.1:0-2513 GCA_929200335.1 uncultured Alphaproteobacteria bacterium
CTGTAACACAGCTTAGCTATGGATAGCCCGATCATCAGCATCCAACACACTTTCATGCATCATCTCTGATAGAGTTGGATGTGGGAATACTGTATGCATTAGCTCTTCTTCGGTGGTCTCTAAATTCATTGCTATAACGAAACCTTGAATAAGCTCGGTCACCTCTGCACCAATCATATGTGCGCCTAGAAGCTGACCCGTTTTCTTATCAAATACAGTTTTGATCATACCTTGATCCTCACCAAGGGCAATCGCCTTACCATTACCAGCAAATTGGAAACGTCCCACTTTAACATCATGGCCTGCCTCAACAGCTTGCGCTTCAGTTAGCCCAACGCTTGCCACTTGTGGATGACAATAGGTGCATCCAGGAATGCGCCCCTTATTAATAGGATGTGGAGATAGTCCTGCGATTTTCTCAACGCAAATCACGCCTTCGTGCTCTGCTTTATGGGCAAGCATTGGAGGTCCTGCAACATCACCAATGGCATAAAGGCCATCAATATTTGTGCGCGAAAACTCATCGATCTTCACACAGCCGCGATCGGTTTCAACGCCTAAAGCCTCAAGACCAAGGCCTTCGATATTGCCTTGAACCCCAACGGCGGAGATCAATTTATCAGCAGAGATCTCCTGTGTTTTGCCATTTTTCAATTCAATGTGTGCGGTAATGCCATCTTTATTTTTATCAACGCTGTTTACTTTTGCGCCAAGCAAAACATTAAGTCCATGTTTCTTAAATTGACGCAAAGCAAATTTAGAAATCTCTTCATCTTCAACAGGCATCACGCGATCCATAAGCTCCACAACGGTGACTTCTGCACCCATGGCATGGTAAAAGCTTGCAAATTCAATGCCAATAGCACCAGAGCCCATAACAACCAAACTTTTTGGCATTTCTTGCGGCATCATGGCTTCAAAATATGACCAAATATGCGAACCATCAGCTTCAATGCCGGGCAATTGGCGCGGGCGCGCACCTGTTGCCAAAATCACATGTTTGGCTTGATATTGCCCTTCGCCCAAAACATCTTTTGGCACGGGATGTTGTGGCGTATGGGCAGCTTTTGAAGTTTTTGCAACATCTACAATAATGGGATCACTCGCACCAGCGCGGGTGAGTTTTGCCTCGCCCCAAATCACATCAACTTTGTTTTTCTTTAAAAGAAAATCTACGCCACCATTTAAGCGACCTGATACTTTACGCGAACGATTGATCACGTCTTTAATGTCAAAGCTAGCACCTTCACTCTTTAAGCCATAATCACTGGCATTACCCATGGCGGTAAAAATTTCAGCCGAACGCAATAGCGCTTTCGTTGGAATACAGCCCCAATTTAAGCAAATGCCACCAAGGTGCTCACGCTCAACAAGTGCAGTTTTTAAGCCTAATTGACTGGCTCGAATGGCACTTACATAACCACCAGGGCCACCACCAACGATAATTACATCATATACATTCGCCATAATATTTCCTTTATAAACTTAAACCAACATACCAGCAGGTTTTTCAATCAAGGTTTTAAAGGCAACCCCAAGCTGAGCACCCAATGCACCATCAATTACACGGTGATCAAATGCAAAGGTTGCATTCATCACGGTAGCAACTTTAATCTCATCATTAATCACCACGGGCTTTTTCTCACCCGCGCCAATGGATACAATGGATGCATGTGGTGGATTGATGATAGAGGTAAAATTATCTACCCCAAACATACCAAGGTTCGAAACAGCAGTTGACCCGCCTTGATATTCTTGCGGCGCTAGTTTTTTAGATTTTGCACGCCCTGCCATATCTTTTACTTCAGCAGAAATTTGCGTAAGGGATTTTAATTCTGCTTGACGCACAATCGGTGTAAACAATCCATCTGGCACCGCAACAGCCACCCCAACATCAGAATGCTTATGGATAATACGTGCATCAGATGTCCATGATGCATTCGCCATTGGCACGCGTTGGAGAGCAATAGCCAGTGCTTTAATAATAAAATCATTCACTGAAATTTTATACGTTGGACGCTCATCCACTATAGGTGCAGCTGCATTAATTTCAGCACGAAGTGCCAATAATGCATCCAGCTGACAAGCCATATTAATGGTATAAGATGGAATGGTTTGTGCGCTTTCGGTTAAACGCTCTGCAATCACACGGCGCATTCCGTCATGGGGTTTAACCTCATACTCGCCCTCAGTATAAAAACCGAGTACTGCATCATCAGACATGCCTGAAGCCATGGTAGACTTTGCTGCAGATTTTGATGCAGAGCTTGAGGCGCTGGCCATAGCTTTCGCACCACCAGATGCAATAAATGCATCCACATCCTCAGCAATAACACGACCATTTGGCCCTGATCCCTGTGGAAGAGTTGATATATCTAAACCTGCATCTTCTGCCATTTTACGTGCAAGCGGAGAAACAAAGCGTCTATCGCCAGAATTAGCAGGTGCGCGAGATTCTTGCGTTCCATTAGATGTAACATCATCGGCCATGATTTTTCCACGTGATCCAGTAC
>CAKMZG010000242.1:2523-3052 GCA_929200335.1 uncultured Alphaproteobacteria bacterium
CCAGTACCCGAAACAGTAGATAAATTAACGCTATTTTGTTCGGCAATTTTTTTAGCCAAAGGTGTTGCATTAACGCCTTCACTGGTAGGCATAGCAGTAGGTTCTTCAACAGATATAACCTTTGTTTCAGGTGTAGAGGCAGCAGGCTTAGCCTCAACTGATGAAGCATCCTCACCTTCTTCTGCAAGAATGGCAATCACGGCATTGACCTTAACGTCTTCACTGCCTTCAGCCACCAAAATTTTAGCAATAGTACCTTCGTCCACTGCCTCCACTTCCATTGTAGCTTTATCGGTTTCGATCTCCGCAATTACATCACCGGGTGCAACGCTATCCCCTTCACTTACCACCCATTTGGCAAGTTTTCCTGATTCCATAGTGGGAGAAAGTGCAGGCATTGTGATATCAATCGACATATTAGTTCTCCAATTCCCAGATTTTTGCATTAAAAGTGGCTAATGCCATCATCTGGTGAAAATTCTTCATCTCTTAAAGGTTCCCAATCACGCGATGCTATAATACCCCGCGT
>CAKMZG010000243.1 GCA_929200335.1 uncultured Alphaproteobacteria bacterium
GATTCAATGGCAGACAAAAGCAAAGCAACTATGGATGTTGTAATGTCATTCATGGGCGCCATGGGAGCTGGCAAAATGGAAGAAATGTCATCCCTTATGGCAAATGACATGGTTTGGGAAAATAACGGTGATAAGGCTTTGCCTTGGATCGGCACTTGGAAAGGCAAAGAAACCATATTTGGATTTTTGGGAACATTCTCAAAAAATGTACAGGTTACACATTGGGCAAATGAAGATGCTTTTGCCTCAGGTGACACTGCTGCAGTATTTGGTAAAATGAAGCTTAAAACTATCACTTCTGGAAAAGAAACACCAGAATTTAACTTTGCACTTCGTGCAAAAGTGAAAGACGGTCAAGTGATTTACTGGAACTGGCTTGAAGACACCTATGCTGTTAGCCAATCTTTTCACGGCAAATAAAATAACTCAGACTTAAAAACAAAACAGGCGGGCAATCAATAGCCCGCCTGTTCTTAATTAAACAAATATTTAAAAGATTTAACCTTTGAAATCGATGGTGATCCCGACTGGATTCGAACCAGTGGCCTCCAGATTAGGAATCTGATGCTCTATCCTGCTGAGCTACGGGACCGTAGAGCCAATATTTTAATAATTAATTCCTTCTGAACCAGTCAAAGAAACTACGCTCACCTTTTAAACGCTCTGTTTTAGTTTTTTCATCAAGACCTAATTCACCAACAGGCGCAGTAGCCGCTGGTGTGCGATACTCTTCCTTAGGTTCCGTTAGATATTTACGAGGTTGTGGATTAGAAAAATCTACACCATTAATTTCAGCCTGCTTTTTACGGTATTCAGCGCTGTTGCGACGCAATTCCTCAACTGGCACCAAAGCACTTTGACGACCCGGAGCGCTACGTGTTGGCGGACGAGAAAGCTTAGCACCACGTTTTGCCCGTGTTAATTCTGCAGCTGAAACTATCCCTCTATCACTATTTCCAGCTTCCGCTTCAGCACGAATTTTTGCACGGCGAATTTCTGGTTCTTCAACCCAATTGCTATCATCCACCGCAGCTGCATCAACAGGAGTAGGCAATTGCGAAACATCTGCAGGTTTAATTAATTCAGGACGATCACTATATTGAATTTTACCAGCATTTGATGCGCGCGGCTTAACAATAGTAGCTAAATCATCAAGCAAATGCTGATTTTGAGTTTTGCCCGTACCGTAAGTTGTAGACCCTACACAGCCAGAAACGGCAAGCAAACATGCCATGAGAGAAATTTGGTTTAATTTGTTTTTTAACATATCCACTACTTCTATATAAAACATTGTCCAAATAAACTGTGTTTAAATTCATTGATCTGGCCCATAAATTAAGCAAAACCATGAAAATTTGGCAAAAATCAGGCCTCTGACTTCTAAATCAAGATTATTATTACCTCAAAATGCCATTCATAGCAATTCTAACCCTAATCTTCGTCATTTTTGGTTAACGCAAAGATTTAAATGGTAAATATGATTATTTCCCATCAATCTCACGCAAAGCATTAGCATCACGCAATGTCACATCAAGATAATCGGAATCTGTGCCAACTTCGGGTAAAACTTTCCAAGAGCGTGCACATTTTGTACCTTCTGCAAGCTTTGGTACTACACCAACACCTGCAACTTCATCTAATGTAAAGCTGTCTGCTGGTGCATCACCTTCAATCACAGAGATCGAACTGGTAATACAAATGTCTTCAAAGGCTTGATCCTCAAGTGCTGCCAATAAATCCTTATCAGAAATATAAACTTCTGGCGCACCTTCAAGGGATGAACGGATACGTTTTTCAACACGCTCAACTTCCAATGCTCCAGTTACAACTTTACGAACGGCGCGGATTTTAGCCCATTTGGCAGCCAAACTGTCATCCAACCATGTAGCATTCACATCTGGGAATTGCTCAAGATGCACAGTTTTATCTTCCCCATGTAACGACATCCAAGTCTCTTCCATAGTAAAGGGCATGATCGGTGCAAACCATTTAACCAAGCAATCGAATAATTGTGATACCACATAAAGGCTAGCCTTACGACGCTCACTTGATGGTGCATCACAATAAAGCGCATCTTTGCGAATATCAAAATAAAATGCAGATAATTCAACCGTCATGAAATTGAATAATTGCGAAAATACCCGTTTGAAATCAAATTCATCGTAAGATTTGCGAACATCTTTATCAAGCTCAACCAAACGGTGCAGCATCAAACGCTCAAGTTCTGGCATATTGGCATGGGTGACAGTTTCACCCTCAAAATGGCTAAGAGTACCCAACATCCAACGCAAAGTGTTACGCATTTTGCGATAAGCATCAACCGATGTCTTGATAATTTCATCACCAATGCGTTGATCTTCTGAATAATCACAAGATGCCACCCAAAGACGCAAGATATCTGCACCATATTGTTGGATAATCTGTTGCGGCGCGACTTGGTTACCTAAGGATTTAGACATTTTGCGACCATCTTCTGCCATGGTGAAACCGTGGGTTAACACAGCTTTATAGGGTGCCTGACCTCTAGTGCCACAACTCTCAAGCAGGGATGAATGGAACCAACCACGGTGTTGATCTGACCCTTCAAGATATAAATCAGCAGGCCATTGCATATCATCACGCTCTTCTAAGCAAAATGCGTGGGTTGAGCCGCTATCAAACCATACGTCCAAAATATCCTTAACCTGAATAAAATCATCCATATTTTCAACAAGACCATTAAGGAATTTTTCTTTAGCACCATCAACAAACCACGCATCAGCACCTTCTGCTTCAAAAGCTGAAGTGATGCGGCTTACCAATTCATCATTATGTTCAAAACCAACGCCCGGTATCACTTGGCCTGTATCTTTATGATAAAACACAGCAATAGGCACACCCCAAGCACGTTGGCGAGAAAGTACCCAATCAGGTCGTCCTTCGATCATCCCTCGCAATCGATTTTGTCCCATTTTAGGAACAAAACGAGTGTTATCAATTTCACTCAATGCCACATCGCGTAGTGTTTTACCGCCCAAACTGTCCACAGATTTATCCATATAGACAAACCAT
>CAKMZG010000244.1:0-412 GCA_929200335.1 uncultured Alphaproteobacteria bacterium
AACCTGTATTGAGGAAAAAAATAGAAGAATTCATTCATACGCATTAAAAACCCAAACGCTTATTAAAGGATATGAGCAGGAGTTGGATCTTTTTTTTAAAACCTATAATGGAATTTTTAGCTGTAACAAATCAACGATAAAATAAAGTTATGAGGTTATGATGGTAATCCCCCCATCTAAAAATGGGGGGATTACCGAAGCACTTCTTGTTAGCCTTATTGTAGTTATTCCAACTTTCAAGACCTCTAAAAGAGCAATAAATATTATTAGAATTTCTATATCTGAAAAATCAAAACTCCCAACATATGGTGATTATATTCTTTGGGGAGATGATGGTGGTTTAGCTATTTCTGCTACTACTTTGAGTTTTTTAATAAATGTACGAAAGACAGATATTGAAACTATGAATTTT
>CAKMZG010000244.1:422-3037 GCA_929200335.1 uncultured Alphaproteobacteria bacterium
GTTTGACAGCACTTGTATTCTGAAATTCATTAACTAACTAATATGAGGATAAAAATACCTGCCAGTGCACCACAACGCGCGTTTATAAATGCCATCTTTACTTTTACGTAAAGGTTAATTAAAATGATCGCAAATCTGATTTTACTTATTGCAAAATGTAAGATAAGTGGTTTTATTTAGGTCAATACAATATTTATATGCCTTTATCACTTATGTGCCTTCGACATTAATGGCCTTTGGTATTTAATGTGTTGGCAATATATAGTTTTGGTATTTGTTATATGCTTGGGAGGCACAATGTATCGTTCACCGGTTGATGAAATTTCATTCACATTAAAACAAGTCGCTGGCTTGAAAAAAAGCCTCGATGAAGGTCAATTTGAAGATCTCAGTGATGACTTGGTTGATGCGATTTTAGAAGAGGCAGGAAAATTTGCCTCTGAAGAGGTTGCACCACTTAACACCTTTGGCGATGAACATGGAACGCCCTTTAAAGATGGCGTAGTAACATTGCCTCAAGAGATGGTTGATCTTTATACCAAATGGCGTGAAGGTGGGTGGAACTCGCTCATGGGTGATCCTGAGTATGGCGGGCAGGGCCTGCCTGTATCTTTAGCTGCTGCCACCTTCGAGATGTGGAATTCTAGTTCTATGGGGTTTGGCGTTGGGCCACTTTTAACCATTGGTGCAGTGGAAGCCCTAGAGGCTCATGCCAGCGATAAATTAAAAGATATTTATCTGGAGAAAATGGTAACGGGTGAATGGATGGGCACCATGAACTTAACGGAGCCTCAGGCTGGCTCTGATTTAAATGCCGTTAAAACCAAAGCAGAGCCAAATGGCGATGGTACTTATCGAATTTATGGGCAAAAGATTTTCATCACCTATGGTGAGCATAATTTAACGGAAAATATTGTGCATTTGGTGCTTGCACGCCTTCCTGGTGCGCCAGAGGGCTATAAGGGTATATCGCTTTTCTTAGTGCCAAAATTTTTGGTGAATGAAGATGGCTCACTTGGTGCGCGTAATGATGCATTTTGTAATGGGGTTGAGCATAAGCTTGGCATTCATGCATCTCCCACTTGCACGATGATTTATGGTGATGGTTATCAAGGCGCAGAAAAAGGCGCTATTGGCTGGCTAGTGGGTGAAGAAAATCGTGGATTGGCTTGCATGTTCACCATGATGAACAATGCCCGTCTTATGGTGGGCATTCAAGGTGTTGCTGTTGCTGAAGCTGCTACGCAAAAGGCCATACAATATGCCAATGAACGTTTGCAGGGTACATCTCTTGAAGGAGAACGTGGAAAAATGTCTCCAATTGTTGAGCATCCCGATGTGCAACGTAATCTACTGACCATGAAAGCGCTAACCCAAGCCAGTCGTGGTATTTGCTATTCCTGCGCCCATGCCCTTGATATGGCGAAAACCGAGGATGGTAAATTTTGGAATGAGCGGGCTAATCTCTTAACGCCAATCGCTAAAGCATTTTCCACCGATGTGGGTGTAGATGTGGCATCCCTTGGGGTTCAGGTGCATGGCGGCATGGGTTTTATTGAAGAAACAGGCGCTGCGCAATATTTACGTGATGCTCGGATTGGCCCGATTTATGAAGGCACCAATGGTATTCAAGCCATGGATTTAGTGGCACGTAAATTGCCGCTGTCTGATGGCGAGTGCTTTGCCACATATCTTAAAGAGCTGCGTGAAATTGCAGATGAGGTAAAAGCCTCTAACCGTCCAGAATTTGGCGATACGGCCGATGAATTAAACAATGCCCTTGATGATTTAGAAGAAGCAGGTAATTGGATGTTGGAGCAATTTAAAGCTGGTCAAATGGAGCTGGTGTTAAGTGGTGCAACGCCATTTTTGCGCCTTGCTGGATTAGCTGCTGGTAATTCATATCTGGCCAAAGCTGCCTTATCTGCTGATGATGCGAATCGCGCTGGCCTTGCTCGCTTCATGGCAGAAAATCTATTAGGCGAAACCAAACATTTAAAACGGGTAGCAATAGAAGGCGCTGCAAGCCTTGCAGCACTAAAAACCACATTAAAAGCTTAGGAAATAATATGTCAGATGAAATCAAAGTTGAATTAAAGCGTGGTATTAATGTTATTCGTATTAACCGCTTGGCTAAGAAAAATGCACTCACTCGCGCCATGTATGCTTCTATGACCGATGCGCTTAAGGCTGGAGATGAAAACCCAGATGTTAAAGTTCATTTGTTTTTAGGTTCCAAAGATTGTTATACAGCGGGCAATGATATTGCAGATTTCATGGCCGTTGCTATGGGCGGTGAGCATGGCACTGAAGTTATGGATTTTCTAAGTGCTTTAACCCATAGCAAGAAACCTATGGTAGCAGGGGTTGATGGCATTGCTGTTGGTATTGGGGTAACAATGCTGTTTCATTGTGATCAAGTGGTAGCTTCACCGCGTGCTAATTTTAAAACCCCATTTGTGGATTTAGGCGTGGTGCCAGAAGGTGGTTCATCATTGTTAGCACCTCTCTTGATGGGCTATCAACGGGCATTTTCGCTACTTGCTATGGGCGAAACTTTCGATTTGGATATGGCTTGGCAGGCTGGGTTTATCTCGGTGAAAACGGGTGAAGAT
>CAKMZG010000245.1 GCA_929200335.1 uncultured Alphaproteobacteria bacterium
GTCGTAAAGTTGGTTTTTCGTTAGTTGAAATCAAAAAAATGCTTGATCTTTATGACCTTGATGATGGTCAATTAACTCAAATCCAATATACTCGCAAAAAAATTACTGAGCAAGTTCAACTTCTTGAGTTGCAAAAACAAGAAATCGAAGAATCACTTAGCATTTTGAGCGAAGGTGCAGAAAAAATTGATGATTGGTTAGCGGATAAGGTTTAATCTACTACCTTTACTTCTTAATATTCCTAGCGCCTCCGCGTTTAAGTAATTTTACCTAAACGAGAACCATTTGCGCAATTCAAGGAAGCCAAAGCTGTTTTTGCATTCACTCAGATACATGTCATTCTAAAGTTTTTAAGCTTAAAATTTAGTAATCGCGGATTAATTCATATTTTAAGCGTTAATGTTATCAAATAATCTACCTTGATTAACATCTATTGCCATCTGCAAAGAACTGGCTATGCGGCAAGCTCTATCCATAAATAATTCAGCAGCCGGCTCATCACATAGATCCCCAACGGATTGTTGGAATAATCCCAACCAATGCTCAAATTGAATTTCCCCAAATTTGCTACCCTCATCTTGTGACAGAGCAACATGAACCTGCATTGGGGTTCCCTTATAGCGTCCAGTGGTTAGCAATACTGACGACCAAAAGGCGCAAAGTCTTTCCAAATGAACGGGCCAATCTGTTACATGGTGTTGAAATATAGGCCCCAAGATTGGATCTTCTCGCACTCTATCATAAAAATGATGTACTACTTTTTCTATCAGAGCTTCATCAATGCCTACCATTTGTCCAGGCGAATTACGTTGTGAACGAGGTGAAACTTTTAATTCTGTTTGGCTCATGGGGCAGGCCATATTATATTCCTTTTTAACTTTGGACTTTAAACAAGAAACCACAATATAATATAAGCATCAATTTCATCCCTTCCAAGAAGATATAGATTTGATGCAGATTGCTTTTTTCTACAGTTTCACCATCAATTATTTTTAACAATCTCATATCCAAAATTGGGTTTATCCATAGGTATTGAATAGCAAGAACCATAGCGATAGCAAAAACCGGCAGCAATAAAGTTAAACTTAACTTCTCCTTGAATAAGAAAAGTGCAAGTAATAATAATGTGACCAATAAAAACGCAACACCTTCAACTATAGAAAGGGCTTTAAAGGTCACACGCCCTACACTTAGGGTCTGCGCCAATGAGAGGTTTGGAGCAAGAAATTTTACAGGCGTTGCAATAAATGAAACTCCGATAATAATACCACCCCAAAGATAAAAGCTAAATGATAGAAACTGCATAGCTATCCCATTCTTTTATACCTTAAACACCCTGAATAAAGGTGATAATGCAAAAGCTGGTCAAGGTTACCACCACAGCAATTGGAATGAGCAACATTTGCAAAAGAGCCTCACCACGGTGAATAGTACCTGTATGGATCTCCACCACATCGCTTTGCTCACGTTCTAAATTTTGTTGATAGCGAGGATCCATACCCTTGCGCATGTTTAAAAACATTTTTGGAAGCACAAAATAAATCGCTAAATAAAACGTGCTTATAGCAAGCATAAATAAAGCCACCCCATCGCTGGCTAGCGTTATTGCCATTACAGCTAAAGAAAATAAATAACACCCTATCATTGCAGGTCCTGCTACTTTCAATAGGCCATCATCATAATCTGCAATAAACGCCACATCAGATTTGTTACTTTGGCGTTCTGTTTGAACAGTATTCAGCCTATTAAGTACCTCATTATTTTCTAGCTCTATAAATTCACTACGTGCAAGTTCTAACATTTCCATCACCTTATCCTTATAAGATATATTTTAAATACATGATTTATTCTCTTTGCCAAATTTTTAAAGATGTGTCAAGAATATATCTTTAAATAAATAAAAAAAAATGATAGATAAGCTTATGCAATTAACAAAATTTTCCGATTATGCCATCCGCGTTTTAATATACGTTGAAAGTGCAGATCCAAAGCTCATAACCATTGATGAGATCACCAAAGCCTATGGCATCTCACGCGCCCATTTAATGAAGGTTGTTAACAGCCTCACCCAAAACGGATTTCTAACAGCCGTTCGCGGGCGCAATGGCGGCATAAAGCTTGGCCGCCCGCCCAATGAAATTAACCTTGCAGAAGTTTTAACTACTACTGAACCTAATTTTTCATTTGTTGAGTGCATGGGGGGAAATAATACCTGTAGTATCACTCCAAATTGTAAATTTAAACAAATCATGTTCAAAGCACGCACGGATTTTCTTAATTCAATGGCATCTTACACATTGGCTGATATCACAGTGAATAAAACGGCTTTTAATTTTATAACGCAAGAGTAAATCCCGCCATGCCAGGTTATAATTACACCGCAAAGCGCCTTTATGTTGATGTACCCATCAAGGGAGAAGCTATTGAGCTAGATCGCGCACAGAGCAATTATCTCTTGAATGTTTTGCGCTTGCCGCCTCAAAGCATCATCTTAATTTTTGATGGTGAGAATGGAGAATGGGAAGCTGAACTTATCTCCCATAAGAGAAAATCAGCACAACTCCTGCCCATAAAAAAAATACGCGAACAAACGCCAAAATCTACCCTACACTATTGTTTTGCCCCTATTAAATCTGGGCGCATGGATTATACGATACAAAAAGCTGTAGAAATGGGCGCTGGCACCATACAGCCAGTGATCACAGAATATACTCACCGTCATAAAATATCTGTAGAAAAAGAACTTGCCCGCATGAGCGCAAATGCCATAGAAGCCGCAGAGCAATGCGGAATATTAAATATTCCTATCTGTAAGCCAGCTATAAAATTAGAAGACTTGCTGCAAAATTGGCAAACCAGCATGCCTTTGATTTTTTGTGATGAAAGCGCTAAAACCACTAATCCTCTTGAGATATTAGCCAATCCTCTTGATACAGCAAACCGCAAAACTAAAGGCTTCGGCGTTCTTATTGGCCCAGAAGGCGGTTTTTCAGATAAAGAGCGCGCTATGCTGCG
>CAKMZG010000246.1:0-1225 GCA_929200335.1 uncultured Alphaproteobacteria bacterium
TTAATATCTTGTTTTAATTCCTCTAAAACACTCTCCAATTGATCATCTTTATATATAATATATTTATTGTCTATTATATGCTTTGATAAAATCACCAAGGCTTGTTTCTTTTTAATTTGATTTTTTTTCATGATTATTAATAACTCTTATTTTTAGCCTCATTTAAGACATAGTCTAAAAATTCACTATTAGGTCTTCTTCCATCATTCTTATAAAAAGTATGAATTGATCTATTTTTACCTCCAATAAAAGCAACACCATTTACAGTATCAACTTTAATTTTATAATTCCCCACAGTATGTGCAACAATACCATTGCCAGTTTCAAGTTTACTAAAAGCCTTGGCCTTATTAATATAATCTTGAGGATTTTTTGCACCAAATTCAGCACCATGTTTATTGAAATGGTGTTGAGCATTTGTAAGTTTTTTTCCATCAATTTCGTGCGTCTTTTTGTTAAATCCTTTCCAATTTATACTGCTAACGCAATCATTATGCACCCAGACAGGGACAGCATTATCATTGTCAGCACCGCGGACAAAATAGGTATGAAACTCTTCAACCGTTAGATTATAGGCTTTTAATGGATTATTATCAACTCGAACTTTGACAACTTCTGCCCAGCTCTCGTCATTGTTTAATAGACGATAACCCGCCTTCAAATCAGCAGCATCAACCCAATGACCGCCCTCAATCACACCTTGATAATGATGCCCTTCTGATGAGATTGGCACGGCATTACCAGTGCCCGTAGATGCCAAATGCAATAGATTTTGAGCCTGTGGAACTTGTACAAAGAATGGGTGGATTTTGTTAGAGACGATGGTTTGTTCTTCACCCGTATCCACATCACGAATAGTTACATGAACTGTCTCGTCATATGGATTTGAGTAATGCGCTTGGATAGATTTCCAAGCCATCTGGCCGTTCTTATCATCCCGCGCCCAAACAGACATGCCAACTTTTAAATCTTTGATGGCATGATAACCTGAGCGGGTTAGAACCTGAGTATCCCCATGAAAAGAACAAGTTTTTCTAGCGGCGTCATAGGCGGTATCTATGGCATTTTCAATTTTGTTCCCAAATTTCTTGCCAACTAAACCTAAAAGTTTTGAGCCTACCTTACCTCCGGGAATAATATTCAAAGCAACATCAATACCTGCAGATTTCAAGCGATCTTTCATTTCTGTACAGGCTGCTTGGCTACCCGCATCACAATTATAAGC